>CAYRFU010000076.1:0-22632 GCA_964423525.1 uncultured Burkholderiales bacterium
AGGTTGGCTTGGGCGGCCCCCACCTCGCGTTGAGCGTTGGCGATGGCATCTCCGTTGTCGGGGTCGATCTTGGCCAACTTGGCCTGGGAAGAGGCCACTTGACGACCGGCCGCACCCACTTTGCCCTGAGCGGTCTGGACCTCGCTAGTGCGCTGACTCACCACCTGCTGGGCCTGGCTGAGCTCCTCAGAGTCCTGATTGACCTGGTCACGAGCTTGGGTTGCCTCGCCGGTGGCCGATTGTTTTTCCGCTTCTGCGGCCTGGGCTTGAGCCTCGGACGCCCGTTCTGTGGTTTGGGCTTGCGTCAAGGCTCCCTCAGCCGCTGTTTTCTGGGATTCGATACTTTGCTTTTCGGCTTCTACCGAGCCGGCCTGGGCCGCTAATTCGGACCGTTTTTGCTCGAGGATTTTGAGGCGCTCTTCTTCGGCCTTCTCGACCTCTCGCAGTTTGCCAACGTCTCCAGCGGCTGCTAGTTGCTGAATCTCTTGGGCTTGGGCTGGGGGTTGTGGAACAGCTGCAATGGCGGCTTGGGCCACGGGGTTGTTGGGATTGGCTTGCTGCCCGGAACTCGATTCTTGGGAAGCTTGCTGACTGCTGTTCGAACTGGAACTCGAAAAACTCGAGGAGGAGGAACTGGACTCTCCGCCGCTGGAGCTTGAGCTTGATTCCGGTAGGTCGGCTTTGGCGGTGCCCCCACCGCCGCCTCCGCCACCCTTCGCGGCTGAGGACTTGTCGGAGCCGATCTTGGCCAGTTCAACGTCGGCTTTGAGGGCGTCGGTCTCGGCTTTCAGTTTCTCGGTTTGTGCCTTGTCGATATCCTTGGCCGAAGAGTCATCGTCCTTGAGAGCTTTGTCGAGTTTCTCGGTCGTTTCGCCGGCTTTGACGAGGGCTTTGTTGCGGTCTTCGACCAGCTTGAGTTCCAAACTCTCGCGGTTGGTAGGCTTCGTTTTGTCGCCCTCGCTGCTGGTGGTCCCGCCTTCCTTGGGACCAAAGAATGCTTTGACTGCCTCGCTGGCTGCTTCCGGCTTGATGGGATTGTTGGCCTCGGCAGCAGGGACGTTGTTGTCCGCTTTACTGCCCCCACCTTGCTGGAGGAGGAGCGTGTTGCTCCCGGTGCTTTGAACTTCTCCTGCCATTACCTGTTCTCTCCCTCGACGGAGTGGAGCTGAGCGGTCGGTCTCTGTGTCATGACGATCATGGTCATCCTCCTGCGTGCCTTCCTAGTATAATAAACCCCAAACCGTTTCTTCAACTCTACTTGCCCTAGATCGGTGTAAACTTTGTACTACAGTTTCGTAAAAAAACTGTTAACACCAGGCAGAGAAGTCAATCTACCTGCCTGTCATCATCTAGAATACCAGATGGAGTTGATCAATCACTCGGACAGGGCTGAGGTTCTTTGCCGCGCTGTTTCAAATTTGTAACAATCTTGTGTCAAAGGGATTCGCTGGCCCGTCGGGAAACGCCTGGAATGTCTCCACGAACGGTCTTTGCGATGATTTTGCTGCTGACTTTGACGGCAGGGGGGCAGGCCGAGGAATGGTTTCTCGACCGGGGTGAGCGGCTCAGAGTCATGGCCGAGATGGCGCCTTCAGACTCTCTCTTTTTCGGAGCCCTCGACGTTTCCCATCTGGGCTCCGACCGCCAGCTTCAGCGAATCTTGAGAGAGGGACGGCAACGGCTTGGGCTCGGTGACTGGAAAAGGCCGGCCGAACATCTGACCGGTCGGGCTTTCGTGGCCGTCTTCGAGAGAGCTCAGCCGACTCGTCCCGACTTTGTGCTCGGTTTTGAACTCCACCAGAGGGAGACGGGTTTGGAAGCTTTTCGTGAGTGGAGCGGCCTGTCTGCTAGCCACGGTGAGATGCGAAGTCTGGGCCAGCACCGCTTTCGTTTCGGCCCCAACGGCGGCTACGGTTTGGTTCAGAATTTTTTGCTCTTGACCAATTCTGAGAAGGCGCTGGCCGAGGTTCTCGAGGAGGGCCAAAGCTTGGCTGGCGAGGGCTCTTTCCGGGACGCTTTTGGGGCTCTTTCGCTCGAGCAGGGGGCGGTGATCTTCGTGCCTTTCAAACCTCTCCAAGAGCTGAACGGGGAAGCCGCGCTGGAAGCTTTTCGTTTCTTCGTAGCGGGCCTAGACGTGTCGGGTGGCAGTCTTGACTCCGAGGCTGTCTTGAGGATGGCGCCGGACACTGAACTCGGCCAGGCTTTTTTGGCACCGGGGGGGCGGCTCACAGGCCGAGGGGCCCGCTTTATCCCTGTAGATTGGGGGTTTTTAGCCTCCTTCGATCTGAATTACGGGCGTCTCGCCCTGGAACGACTTTCTTCCCTCTATCCCGGTCTGAGGGTTCTTGACCCAGCTCTTCAGTCGAAAATCGGTCTCAGCCTCCAGGAGTTAGGTGAATTATGTCAGGGGGAAGTGGTCCTCTCCAGTAACGGTCTCAAGCTCCTTCCTGAACTGCTGTCGGGCCACCACCAGGCTGGCCGTCGACCTCCCTATCGAATTTTTGTGAGTCTAGCCTTGGCCGACGTGACCAGAGCCAGGGAGTTGGTGGCGCTAGCTTTCCGAAGACTCTCCTACGAGCCGCTCGAAGTCGATGAGGTTTGGGGCATCGACCAACTCGAGTTGGCTTATCACTTTCGTGAGCAAGAGCAACTTCTGTTACTTTGCTATGGCGCTCAGGCGCGCCAGAGCCTGCGCACCAGTCTCGACCTTAAGCCGGAGGAGAGTCTGCAGGAGAAGGTCGCCTCGAGCCAACTGTTCCCGGTGGACAAAGCGGTCTGCGCGGGTATGGTGGACGCTTCGGCCGTGTTTGAAAGGCTGGCCCACTGGACTCCGTTTCAGCTAGTCGAAGGGATGCAGCCCCAGGATGGCTCGAGCGCGGCCACCTGGAGACTGATGGTGGGACAGCGCAGCCTTCGCTGGGAAAGTCGGAGTCCGCTACCTCTCGCTGTGGGTGCAGGGATGGGTGCCATCCTTTATCTGGGCGCGCGGTCAGGGCAGGAGGGTGGTCATGACTAACGGCTTGACCTTTCGTCAGTTCCAAGATTTCATCGACGCTCGTTACTCTCAGCAAGATAGGGCCCGCGGGACGCCTCGAAATTTCATGTGGCTGATGGAAGAGATCGGGGAACTCTCCTCAGCTCTGGCAGAGGGGAATTCCCAGTCGATCGAAGAGGAGTTGGCCGACGTTTTGGGTTGGTTGACGACTCTGGCGAACCTTCATCAGGTGGACTTGGAGCAAGCCTTAAGACGGAAGTATCTTGAGCAGGGCGGGGAACTCCATAAATCTTAGGAACGGGACTGGCCTCGACCCGCGAGTTTTTTGACCCGTCCGAAAGGAACCCAAATGGCCCGAAACAAAGTCCTTCATCGGCGTGAAGGACGGTATTGGGACTTGCCTTTAAGGATATTCGGACGGAAAAAGTGGCAGAAGCTTTTTAGCGCGGGAGTTGAGGCCCTTCAAAGAGGAGATCTCAACGAAGCCGAAGCGCAGTTGGCCCAGGCCATGGAAAAGGCCGACGAGATGGGGCCTGATTTTCTGGCTGTGGCCGACACCAGCTACGTTTTGGCCAGGGTCTATTACGCTCAACGTCGGCTTGAAGAGGCTCGGCGCAATGACCAGAGGTCGTTTTCGCTGAGGCTGCAAGAGCTGGGGCCCGACGACCAGCGGACCATCCAGAGTTACTTGGCCGTACTCGAAAGCCCCGAACCCCCAGCCCACCTAGACGAGTCTCTGCTGAGGGCGGCTCTTCTCCTTTGCCGAGAGCAGTATGGCCCCACCGACTGGCGGGCCGGCCGCGTGATCGCCAACCTTCTCACCCAACTCCAAGAAAGTGACGAAGAGATCCGAGAGTTAGCCTGCGAGGCCGAGGAAGTATGCCGGTTCTCTTTCAACGAAGGTCGGGCCGAACTGGGCAAGACGCCCGATATTTCAGGACCCCTGGGAGAGGCGTGTAAAGCCCTGGGCTACTTTGACCTGGCTGCGCCCTTCTTTGCTTACTCAGCTCGCTACCAGGAAGAACTGATCGGGCCCAAGACCGAAGGACACGCTTGGGCTTTGTTCAAGTTGGGTGCTTGTCTCGAGAAAGCTGGTCATCCAGAGGAGGCCAGTGAGGCCCTGAGTCGCTCGCTTGAGATTCAGGAGATGAAGCTTCCCCCAGGCCATGAATTGACCAAGGCCACCGTCAACATGATGGCTTTGTCTCTTTCTTCTCTAGGACGGGTGGCTGAAGCCGGTCAGTTTTTCGCACGGGCCCTCGAGTCGATACCCGAGGGCAATCGAGATGCGCGCGCTCGCTGTTTGCTAGGGCTGCTCCAGGCGGCTTGTCTGAAAACAGATGGAGAAAGAGAACGTCAAAAGCTGCTGGCTGATCTGACCACTCTGACTGACGAAATTTCCCCTCCTGCGCTGGAATTCACGGCCGCCGGAGCGACCCGTGCGGCCGAGTTTTTGGTCAACCTCTGGCGCGATGACGAGGCCGGTCAGATTCTGTCCAAGGCCTTGGGTTGGTCTCGCAAAGCCTATGGACCGCGTCATCCTCTGATCGCTCATATCTTGCTTCAGCAGGCCAGGCTAGCTCTCTACCGTGGTGATCAGTCAGAAGCTCATCAAATGATTCAGCAGGCTTTGTCCGTCGACGAGTCGGTTGCCATCCAGGTCGAGACCAGTTGGCTCTTGGCCCAAATGGGGCGAGAGGAAGAGGCCGGCCAGCATAGCCAACTGGCGGTGCGAATGCTACGGGCGGTCGAGACCGAGTCTCAAGCCGGCGAACTTTATTTGCGGTTGGCTGAAGCTCAGTTGGCCAACTATAATCCGGATGGAGCCGGTCGGGCCCTGCGCAAAGCCTATGAACTGTTCGATTCGGTGTGGCAAAGCTGGAGCCAGGTGGTGATGGGCCGGCTGGCTTGTTGGCGGGGCCATCTCACCGACGGCCTCCGCCTGATGGCCACCGCTCTCAAGGCCCTCGAAGAGAAGCCTGAATTCCTTTACCAACGAGTTCAAGCCTACCATCAAATGGCCGCGATTCATCTCTTGGCCGGCCAACTGGAGCAAGCCGAGCAGCTGGCCGATCTGGCCCTGGCCAAACTCCCGGAAGGTCACCCAGAAACTCTTCCGACCCGAGCCTTAAATGCAGCTGTCGCTCGCTATCAGGGCCGCGGCTACGAAGCGCAGATCGAGGCTCAGAGGCTCCTTGCGGAGCTCGATGGGGTGAGCGTGAAAGGCGGTTTTCGGCGGCTGGAGGTCTTGATGTGGCTGGCTCCTCTCTTGGCTGAACTGGGCCAAGCGAGCCAAGCCGAACTTCTATGCCTGGAGGGTCTGAAGTCGGCCGGGTTTCCCACTAGCCGAATCAGTCTCGATCCCTTCCCTGACGTGGCTTTGCCCTTTCTGCTGGGTCTGGCCCGAGCCCATCAACGCCAGAACCAGGACAAACAGGCTCGGATCCGGGCTCAGGTTCTCTTGAGTAGAGCCGAAGCTGTCTTCGAACCAGGCGATCCACGCTCCGTCTTCATCCGATTGGGAGCCCTGGCCGGTCTTGAATCATCAGCCCGGCTTGAATTGGCCACCCATCTTCGGGAGGGTCTCGAACGCGACTCCGCCTCTCCCAGAACCTGGCGTTTGTTAGCTCTTGAGGGAGTCGCCACAGCCCAGGCAGGACTGGGTCAAGCTGATGAGGCTCGCCAAACCGCCGAGCTGGGTCTGGCTCTCGGGAAAAGCGAGACGTTAGAGGAGCTTTTAGTCCCGCCTTCAGAGGTCGAGGCGGTCAACCAGCCCGAGGAGAGTCTCGAGGCGGAGGAGGAGCCTGGCCGGGAGGATAGCCCCCAGGTTGAGGAGGAGCCTGGCCAGGAGGATAGCCCCCAGGTTGAGGAGGAGCCGGGCCAGGAGGATAGCCCCCAGGTTGAGGAGGAGCCTGACCAGGAGGAGCGCCAGGCTGAGGAGGAGCCTGGTGAGGACCAACCCCAGCTAAGCTGGGAGGTTGAGGCGCCAGCCGAGCTTCCAAAGGCTGAGGTGGAATCCGCGCCGACGGCAGCCGACTCCCCACCGGGGGAGTCGCCCACCGCCCTCGAGGAGGTCGAACCTGAGCCGAGGGAAACCCCCGAACCTGAGCTGGTCGAGGAGGCTCACGAGCCTGAACCTACCGAGTCCGCTCCTGAGGTTGTGTCGGTTGCTCACAATGTTCCCCTCGAGATTCCGTCCGTGGCTGAGTTGCTAGCCCAGGAGCAGCCGCCCACTCACGAAAAAGTGGTGGCAAGTTTAGGGGAATGTGTTGCGCGCTTTGGCCGCTCAAGTTGGCAGGCCGCTGTCGTGGTGGCCAACTTCGCCAACTGTTTTCCGGTGGATTCCGAAGAGGCTATCGCCTACGAAGAACAAGCCATGGAGCTCTACCTGGAGTGGCTCGAGACAGAGCCTGACGAAGGCCTCGTTGACCCCGCCGAACAGCTAGCCGAGCAGGCTCGCCAGATGGGTCGCCTCGAGTCTTCCTTAGGTTGGCACGCGGCTTCCATGCAATTCGTCCAAGCCCGTTTCGGGGCCGGTTCGGCTGAGTCAGCCGACGTGCTCCTACGGCTCGGCTCGATTTACGAGCAGGCTCAGCAGTTCGAGGATGCCGCTGGTGTTTATCGAGAGGCTCTTACCACCTTTGAATCGTGGTTTGGTCCTCGTAGCCAGAGGCTGCTGCCGGTTCTAGAAAAAATGGCCAGGGTTTCTCAGGGCTTAGGTGACAACGAGTTATCCCTAGAATTGCTCCAGCAAAGACTGGAGATCCTCGATCCCGTGAGCCAACGAAGCGACACCGCCGAAACACTCCATCTCGCCATGAGCGTGGCTCATCGTTGCGGCCAGTGGGAGCAGGCCAGCCAGAGCCGAGAGTGCTTTCTGGCTTTGCTTCCAGAACTTCCCGAGGCCGAGAGAGTTCACTCCCTCGAGAAGCTGGTCGATTTCGGCCGTTACCTCCAGGAAGAGTTCTGGGCTCCGCGGGAGGCGGAGGCGATCGTGGCCGAGGCTCGTGAGCGCCTGGAGGGTCTTTCTATCCGACCGTTTCGCCAGTTGGCCCTGGTAGAGGCGGAGACAGCCCTCCATTTTCACTACAAGGGCCTGGAGCAAAGAGCTTCTGAGAGTCTTGAGAAGTCGCGGGCGATCAGTCGCGAACTTGACGACGCAGGCCGCCTTCCTGTGCTGGTTCGCCTTTCTGAGGTGGCTGAATGTCTGGGAGATAACGACCTGGCCCGTCAGTTAGCTGAGCGCTGCTTGGAGCTTGAGGTTTCCAGCGCTGGCAAGCAAAGTAGTGGTGCCAGCAAAGCTCTACTCCGGTTGGCTCAGCTAGATCTGGCAGGGTATCGATTGGAAGCCGCCGAGACAGCTGTGGCTATGGCTCGGCCGGGACTGGGTTCTGATGATCAACTGGGAGCATCTCGTACTCAAGCTCAGACTCTGGCCCTCATGCGTCGGTTCCCTGAAGCCGAAGAGCTGTTTCGGCAGTTGGTGGACGGGGCCGGAGACCGCAGGGACCTGAGAAGTCTGGCCGAGATTTTATTAGCTCAAGATAAATTCCAGGAGGCTGAAGACCTGGTTGGTGAACGGGTTCACCTGGACGAAGCGGTCGACCATCCTGAGGATGCTCTCGACCTGATGGTCATGGGATCGGTTCTTCTTGAGAAGGGCGATGTTCAGCGGGCCGGTCCTTACGTCGACAGGGCTTTCGAGATCATCACCAATCGAGTGGAACGAGATGACCCCCGAAGGATCCCGTTCTTGACTCAAATGGCTCGTTGGAAATTGGCCTGTGGCGAAACCGCTGCGGCTTCCCGATTTTGCCAGGAAGCTTACGAGCTTAAGCCGCCTGTCGGGGTGGATCTACGCTACGGATTGTCGACTTTCCCGGTTTACGAGATGTTGGTCGAGACGGCCGTGGCCCGGGGAGATTTTAAGCAAGCCGAACGGATGGCCGAGATCGCTCATCTTCAGGCTAGCGAGTTTTTGGGCGAAGAAGACGTCAACACCAACATCGGGCTGGATCTCCAGGCTCGCGTTGCTCTTGCCAAAGGCTCGCTTGACCAGGCTGAGTCGCACTGGACGGAGGCTATCGACCTGGCTCGCCCCTTTCTCGGTGATGAGCATACCTTCTTGGCTGGCTGCGTTCGGGGGTTGGCGGAGGTTAGTTTGGTCCGGGAGGAGTGGGGCAGCGCCCGCACTTACGCCGCTGAGGCCCGCCGCCTGGAGGAGAAGCTCAGAGGAGACTCTCTCCAATTGATAAGGGCCACCATCGTGGCCATTGAGATAGAGAAGCGTTTCGACCTCGGCGAGGCGGAGTATCTGGCTGATCTGACTCGAGACGTCAGCTCGGAGCTACTCGGTAGCGAGCACCCCCTCTATCTTCGCCTGGAGAACTTGCTGGCCGAAGTCAACTCTCTGTTGGAGCACTCGATCGCGGATACGGACTCGGTCCCTCGCCCCGAGACTGTCTCTCCTCAGAGCGAGGCCGAGTCTAGCACGGAACTCGAGCTGGAAGATCCCGGAGCGAATGAAGAAAGCGAAGCCGAGGAGGCTGAGGCTATCGACATACCGTCCCCTGCAGAAGTCGCTGATAGTGAGGTTGTTGAGGCCGCTCAAGAGCCCGAGGAGGCTGAAGAGGTCGAACCTGCCGAGGTGGTGGTCGAAGCCGAGCTGGAGTTGGCGGGGGGCTCCGAGCAAGCCGACCTCGTCGAGCAAGCAACTGGGTCAGAAGAGACTGAGACGACTGAAGAGACCGGGGCGGCCGACCCTGAGGCCCCTGAGAGCGCTGAGGAAGAGTCGGAACTCTCCGAAGAAGGCGAAAGCGAGGATACTGAGCCCGCCGAGGAGGAAGACGAAGACGAAGACGACGGGGAGCCTAAGCCACCTATCCGTCGCCTGGGTTCGTTACTCAAGAAGATTCAGGGCCGCAAAGATCGTCCTGGTCGTCGCCGCTCAAGCTTTAAGCTCAAACGCTCAGGAAGCTCGAAACTCAAAGCCCTCCTGGCCAAGCGGGATTCCGGCGAGGAAGATTCCTCTGAAGAAGAACCGGAGCAGTCGTCCGGGGTCGTCGCAGCTGCTGAGTCCGCTCAGCAGGCTGTAGAGACGTCGCCTGAGTCAGCCCCCAAGAAAACGCTTCGACCGCTGTTGAAGCGGGCTTCCAAGCCCCGTCGGGGTCCGATTCGTCCTCGAAGCTACGTGGAGACGTCTTTAGAACTGATCCCAGAGCCACAGCGGAGTGAGCCCCCAGAACCCGAAGACCAAGCCTTTCGGGAGACGCCCTTTCGTGAGGAGACCGAGCCTTTGCCCCGGCCAGCCGCTGCCCTGGCGGACCCGGCCTTGGCGCTTGCTCCTCCCATTCCCGTCTTCTCACAACCCCTGGTCGAGTTGGCCCCGGTCGGCCAATTGGCAGAGAGCGACGCTATTCTTCTAGAAAGTGTGCGGGAGGCTGTGAGAGAGGGGATGGGGGTCGATCAGGCCGTGAGAGCTTGTCTGGCCGGATTACGCCCAGGCCGAGAGACCGTCGATCTTGGACGGGGACTGATAGGCTTAGCCGCTCGTCTCTACGCCAATAACTTTATTGCTGATTGCGCGAAACTCGCTCGAGCCGGCGAGATTTTGGCCCAGGAAGATTTCCGCGCTCAGATCGCTGCTGCCCAGCTAAGAGGTCGTATGTGTGTGCTTCAAGGGCGCTTCGTTCGAGGCCAAGAGCTTCTTGATACGGCCCATCAGCAGGCGCTCTCCAGTGAGGAAGTTCCCAGAGCTGAGAGGGCTCAGCTGGCTGTCGATCTGGCCAACTGTCTGCGCCATCAGGAGAAGTTTGAGCAAGCTCTAGAATACCTCAACGAGGCTTTCGATGTGTTGGCGGAAGAAGTTCCCAAAGCCCAGGCCATCGTCATTCAATGCAGTTTGGCCCTCCTGAACCTCTGTTGCGCGAAGCCGTCCGACTCCGACCGCTTGGTCAAGCGTGCCCTCTCTCATTTGGAGGGGGAGGGGCCTGGGGGCTATACGAGCCTGAGCTGGATGTATCTGGCTAAGATTTCTCTCTGGAAAGGTGACATCCAGGCGGGGCTTCAGTCGATCGAGCGAGCTTTGACTGAGCGGGGCCCCGATACCTCTCACGAAGGGCCTTTGCTGGCTACCCAGTGCGACCTGTTGTTAGCAGCTGGCCGTGGCGAGGAGGCGGAGGTGGTGGCTCGTGAGCTGGCCACCCTGGTGCCTCCCGAGCTTGAGCCGTTAGCTCAACTCCGACTGGCCTTCGCGCTGTTGCTTCAGAGAAAATTTCCCCAGGCCGAGTTTCGTCTCAGATTGGCTCGCCAGATGGGTGAAGATGTGTTGGAGGATGACCATCCCTGGAGGACTTGGCCACTGGAAGGGATGGCTGAAATGGCCGTTGCTCAGGGAGACCATCAGCTGGCCCAACGCCTGGCGAAAGAAATTGCCGACATGGTCCAACCTGCCGGTGAGGTCCGGCAGTCGCGCCATCTTTATAGGCTTAGCCGGGTTCACACTCGATTGGGCGAAAATGAGAAGGCCGAGGAATTACTCGCCCAAGCTCGTCACAAGCGACCTAGCCTCGCCTAAGAACCGCTACCTAGCGGAAAGTAATGTCGCGCACTTTCAAAGTTTGAGCCTGGTGGGCGGGGAAAAGGATGGCTGTGACATATTGGATGGGAGCCTGCGGGCTCACCAGGCTGACGGTCTGGAAAGTGCCGTCCACTTTGAGTTCGACCTGATTTTCTGAGAAGAGCAGCCGATGAGTGGGACTGAGCATCCCAACATAGGGAGTGGCGAGAGTCTGAACGACCTCCCCATTGCCCAGGATGGCCTGGTAGCTTTCCCCGTCAGGCTTGGATAGGACTGTGATGGTGCCCACTTGGAGCTGGCACCACGACTCTGAGGCGCCCCGTAAGAATCGGAAGGAGACCTCCGTGGGTTGAAAGGGTTGTTCACTGGCAAAGGTGATCCCACCCGTTTGGCTCGGGCCGACTTGAACGGAACCTCCCAGAAAATGCTGGACTGAAACAGGGTGCCAGCGCGAGCTGTCTTGGAACCAGCTCTTGTAGCGAAGCTGTTCCCCCGGATTCACAGGGCGAGGCTGCCAATTGACTCGGGGTGGCTCTTGTTGGGGCTGTCCCGGACCTTGCGAGCCTGAAGAGTCTTTTTTCCGGGGGAAGACGATGGTCGGGCCTTCGTTTGAGGGTGTCGTCTCCACCCCCACCTTAACCTGACTGTCGATCTTGTCCTGGAGGGAAGCGACAAAATAGATCCCGAGCAGACCGAGACCGACGCCGAGGACCAGGAGAACGGTAAAAATTACGCCAGAGGCCTGATGCTTTTGTTCCTCTATGATCTTCTTTGGCCGGGGCTTGGGCGTGGCCACCTCTTGAGCGGTTTTTGGGTCGAGAACGGCCAGACACTCTAGCAGAGCCTTCTTCATATGGGCTGCCGAGGCATAGCGATTAGCCGTTTGCGCCTGGGTGGCTCGCTCGACCACGTCGATCAGGTTTTTCGGTGGTGGATTTTCCAGGCTCGTGAGAGGCGTCAGCTGAAAAGGCTGGGGTTGGCGTCCGGAGAGAAGATGATATAGGGTCGCACCCAGCGCATAAAGGTCGGAGCGGGGCTCGGGGTGGCCCCGAACCTGCTCCAGGGGAGCGTAGCCCATCGTTCCGATCTGGGTCTTGGTTGAGCCGGCTTCGACTCCGCGGGCGATTCCGAAGTCGACCAAGACAATCTGGTCGGTACCTTCGCGAACGATAACGTTTTCCGGCTTGATGTCCCGATGGACCAGGGGCTGGGCTCGACTATGAAGATAGTCGAGGACTTCGCAAAGTTGGGCTCCGTAGCGGGCTACGTCGGCCGGTGGGAACCGTTGCCCTTTCATTTGATACTCCTGCAACAGGTGAAGCAGGCTTTTACCTGGCACGTATTCCATGCAGAGGTAAGAACTCTGAGAATCGGCCCAGTAGTCCATCATGGTAGGGATGCGGGAGTGGTCGAGAGCCTCAAGAAAGCGAGCTTCCTGCTCGAACCGCTGGCCAAAATAGGTCCTTTCGGCCTGGTTTTGGGCCCTCATTTGTTTCAAAGCGACGATCGTCTGACCCTGGGTATCGCGAGCTTGATACACCGCCCCCATGCCACCGGCCCCGATGAGGGCCAAGACCTCATACCGATCCTTCACGATGGTCCCCGGCTGAAAGACCGACATACCCTTCTGTTCGCGAGTCTAGAGGGGTCCCCTCCGCGTGAAGGGTTGGAGGCGCCAATCCCGCGCTGTCCCGATTTCTGGCTGGACCACCAGAAGACTTGCGGCTTGATAGGGTGTGATCGGCATCACAGACGCCCCCTAGAATAGGTGGTAATCTTCACCTATCAGCGGATACTCCTGAAGACTGCCTTGCAACCCCGGCTTCGGCCGGGGCTTTCTCTTTAAAGGGGGCTGGTGGTGGAAACCGAAAACCGCTCAATGACGAGTCGCTACCTGTGGGAAAGGGGGTTGCTAGACCGTTTGCACGAGGTGGTCTCCCACCATAGCCAGGCGGTGGTGATCAGCGACCAGAACCTGGCCCATCATTACCGCTCTCGATTCGCCTGCGAATGGCTGGTCATTCCAGCGGGAGAGAAGAGTAAGACGCTGGCTACGGCTAGCCAACTCTACGGGCGCCTAACTCGTCTTGGTGTCGACCGAAAATCGGCCATCCTCGCCTTCGGGGGCGGTGTCGTGGGTGATCTGGGTGGCTTCGTGGCCGCCACTTTTCTTAGAGGTCTTCCCTTCTATCAAGTCCCCACCAGTCTTTTAGCTATGGTGGACTCCTCCATCGGAGGAAAGGTGGGGGTCGACCTTCCCGAGGGGAAGAATCTAGTCGGAGCCTTTTACCCTGCGGAGGCTATTCTGGTCGACCCCAATGTGCTCAAAACCTTGCCGGCCTCGGAGTGGTCCAACGGAATGGCTGAAGTCATCAAACACGCTCTTTTAGACGGTGAGGAGCATCTGGCCAGGCTCGAACAACTCGACACCGCCCAGCCTGGCCTGGAGTTTATTTATCCCAACGCTCAGGTGAAAATGGAAGTGGTGGCTCGTGACCCCAAAGAGCAGGGTGAACGGGCTCACCTCAACCTGGGGCACACCTTGGGGCACGCGTTTGAGCAGGTTAGCGGTTATCAACTATCTCACGGCCAAGCGGTGGCCATCGGTCTGGTCGGCGCGGTGCGATTGAGCCGTCGAGTGGGTCTCTTAGAGGTCGATTTTGAGGAGCGGCTCGAGAAACTGCTGACCCGATGGGGTCTTCCCACTTGCCTTGACCAGGACCTGGGCTGGCCCGAAGTGTTAGAAGCGTTACGGCGCGACAAGAAGAACCTGCGCGGGCAGCTGACTTTTGTCCTGCCCCAGCGAGTCGGGCGCGTCAGTAAGGTTGAGGGGGTTGAGGTCTCGTCAGTCGAGGAGGTCTATCACCAATTATGTCCTTAAGAGCGCTGGTCCTGAACGGACCGAACCTGAATCTGCTGGGGAGTCGCGAGCCCGACATTTACGGCTCCACGGGTTATGAAAGGCTGGTGGAGAAAGTGACGGAGTGGGGCGCCGAGCTGGGTCTTGAGACGGTCTGTCGCCAAAGCAACTTCGAGGGCCAACTGCTCGATTGGATCCATCAGGCCACCGATTACGATTTTTTGGTGATCAATCCCGGGGCTTTGACTCATACTTCCAGGGCTTTGAGGGACGCTTTGGCGGCCGTGGGTCGACCCGCTTACGAGGTTCATATCTCCAATATCTATGCTCGCGAGAGTTGGCGTCACCACTCAACCATCAGTTCCGTTTGTGTGGGAGTTCTGACTGGTTTGGGTTTACTCGGCTATCGGCTGGCCTTGACCGCTGGTAAAGAGCATCTGAATCGATCGTGACCGGATTTCTCAATCTGCTGAAACCACCCGGGATGACCTCGGCCCAGGCTGTTGCTTTCGTTCGGAAACGGTTCGGGCGCAAAACGAAGGTGGGTCATCTTGGCACCCTGGACCCGGCCGCTACCGGAGTGCTGCCGTTGGCCGTCGCCTCGGCCACCCGGCTCATCCCTTATCTTCCCGAGGCCCATAAAGCCTATCGGGCCGAGATCTTGCTGGGTTACACCTCCGACACCCTTGATACCTGGGGACAAATGCGTCCTCAAGGAGACTCTTGTTCCGTCCGTGACTCTGCAGTCAAGGCGGCTTTATCCGAGTTCTCAGGCACCATTGAGCAGGTTCCCCCTCGGGTCAGTGCTATCCGAGTCGGGGGCAAGCGGAGCTATGATCGAGCCCGGGAGGGAGAAGATTTCGAGCTAGCTCCCAGACCAGCCACCTATCATCGGGTTCGCCTAGTGGCACGTCGGGGGCCTCGCCTCACCATCGACGTGGAGTGTGGGCCTGGAACTTACATCCGATCGCTGGCGAGGGATCTCGGCCAGAAAGTGGGATGTGCCGCCGTTCTGGCCTTTCTGATTCGAGTTCGGAGCGGGCCCTTTTGGCTGAGTCAAGCCGTGACTTTGGAAGAGGTTTTGAAGGCTCACCGGGAAGAGTGTATGGAAGCGATGTTAACCTCTTGCCAAAAAGCGTTCTCTCACCTCGACTCCATGAGCCTGGCGGGAGTGGATTTTCAGAAAGGTAGAGAGGTCCAGGCCCCGGCCAAGGGTTCGGCTGGCCAGCTAGTGCTGGTGAACGACTTCTTGGCCCAGTGGACCGAGCGGGGCACCCTCAAGCTACTGGCACGAGCCCCGGCTCAGGTGGCGCTGTGACCCTGGTGCTGGCGGGGTTGTCCCCTCATCCTCCTTTGCTGCTTCCCGAATTGGGGGGGGATCGGCTTGGGGCCGTGCGCGAAACGCAGCACGGCCTCGAGAGGCTGAGTGACGACATCGCCCGAGTTCGACCCGACCGGTTAGTGGTCATCACTCCCCACGGTCAGAGTTTTGCTGACGCTGTCCGCCTTTACGACCAGAGTCGGGTCAGGGGAGATTTCTCGCGTTTTGGCTATCCTGACCTCCAGCTCGAAGTCGAGGTCGATCGAGGCCTGACTCGTCGCCTACTTGAGGCCGGTATCGGTCTGCGTGCCGAGGGGTCGGGCGCTAGCCTTGACCACGGCTTGATGGTGCCTCTCTATTATCTCCGGCGGGCAGCCGTCTTAACACCGGTGGTGCTACTCTGTGTGAGTCAACAGAGTGTCGAGGAACACTACCGGCTGGGGATTCGTATCAAGCGCATCCTCGAGGAGGAGGGTGGCCGCACTGTGGTGGTCGCTTCGGGAGATCTTTCTCATCGCCTCAAAGCCGACGGTCCCTACGGCTTTGATCCGAGCGGCCCGAAATTCGACCAGCTAGTCTGTAGTCTGCTGGAGCCGCTGTCCACCAGTCGGCTCTTAAGAATCCCGTCTTCTTTAGAACGCCAGGCCGGTGTTTGCGCTACTCGACCTCTGATGCTCACCCTGGGGTTATTGGGACAAGACTGGAAGGGTGAGCTCCTCTCTTACCAGGGCCCGTTCGGAGTCGGCTACGCCGTAGCCCGCTTCGAGCCTCCACCACAGCCCATCCGATTGGCTCGCCTGGCTATCCAGAATTGGGTTTTGAGCGGACGTCAAAGCGAACCCTCCAAGCCTCTCACAGGACGGCTTGCCAAGCCCGCCGCGGCCTTTGTGACGGTCAGAAAAGAGGGGAAGCTCCGAGGCTGTATCGGAACCGTCTTGCCAACCCAGCCCACCCTGGCTGAGGAGATTATGCGAAACGCCGTTGGAGCGGTGGCCCGAGACTCTCGCTTTGCGCCCGTAAGACCAGATGAACTCGAACTGCTCACTCTCTCGGTTTCAGCCCTAGAGTCCCCCCAGCCAGTGCGCGACCCCGACCAACTCGAACCGAAATGTTACGGGGTGGTGGTGTCCCAAGGCAGCAAAAGGGGGTTGCTCCTGCCCGACATCGAGGGGATCGATAGCGTCGAGAAGCAGCTCGCGGCGGTGCGGCGAAAAGCTAGAATAGAAGGGGAGTTCGACACTCTAGAGCGATTTGAGGTGTATCAATGGGGTTGAGGCTGAAGGGTCAAATGCTGCTGCTTTGTTTTGTTCTGTTCTCGATCGCTCTGGCCATCGTTAGCTACTTCAATCTCTCCGTGATGGCTCTCTCTAGTGCACGCGCGGCTGAGGAAGCGGCTCGCTCCACTGCGGCCAGCGTTCTTAACCACCTCCTGAGCCAGACGACTCTTAGCGGTGAAGACCCGGTGGAGCAGTTGGCTGCTCGCCACGAAGAAGTGGTGGAGTATCTCAAGGAGATCCCCGACCTGAAAGCCTTCGAGCTGATGAACTCACGAGGCGAATCGATGATGAGTTTCGGGCCGATTCAACCGACCGGGGAGGAGCTGGAAGCTCTTCGCCAGGTTCGTCGACACCGGCTCCCAGCGGAATTTTTGATGACCTTCAGTCGAGACGGCCGTCCCCAGAAGCGAGTCGATAGAGTGGAGGCTTCAGCTCAGGTCGAGACGACCCTCGAAGTGTTCGCTCCCCTAGCTTTGCTCGGCTCCAACGCTCCTCCGGGGTTTGTTCACCTTTCGGTCAAGGTTCCCCGAGAGACCCTCAAGCTCAAGCTGGTGGCTTTGATCAACTTGCTGCTGTCCGGACTCTTCCTATTCACCTCCCTGCTGGCCATCAATCTTTGGGGTGAGCACGCCATCAATCGACCGCTTCGGGGGTTGGTGGAGGCCATGACGGAGCATTTTCACACCAATGCCCTGGGCAAAGAGTTGGTTTCTTCCAACGAACTCGTCAACATTTCGAAATCGTTCAATTTGATGGCCCTGGATCTGGTCAAGTATCAACGGGAATTGGAGGCCAAGACTGAGCGCCTGGAAGCTCTCAATGAGCAGCTCGAGCAGAAGGTCGAAGACAAAACGCGGGATATGAAAGAGTTCTTTTCGTTGGTGACTCACGACCTTCGCATTCCCCTGGCTGCCATCCAGGGCTACACCGATTTGCTGATGCGCAAACAGTTGGATGAGAAACAAACCACCTTTGTGCAACGCATCCGAGTGGCTAACGGTCACGCTCTCGATTTGGTTCGCAATCTGTTAGAAGCCATGAAGTATGAGTTTGGAAAGCCTCAGATGGTGAAGCAGAACTTCGCCTTGGGGGAACTGTTTGACGAGATCGTTCCCCAACTTTCGACTCAATCTGACCTTCCGACTCTGGAAGTCGAGATCGAAGGCGACCAGGACCTGTTGGTGGACGCCGACCGCTCCCGCATCGCCCGCGTGCTAACCAATCTGATCGGAAACGCTCAACGCCATTCCTCCTTCAGTGACCGCGTCGAACTGAAAGCCAGAACCCGAGGGGAAAAAGTGGAGCTCGAAGTGAGAGATCACGGGCCGGGCATTCCGGCCGAGCACCTTCCCCTTCTTTTTCAGAAGTTTCGCCAGTTTCCCTCCGAGGCTGGCCCCTCCTCCGGCCTGGGGCTCGGTCTTTACATCGTCGGCAAGATTGTCGAGGGCCACGATTCTCGGGTCGAGGTGGAGAGTGAACTGGGGGAGGGGACTTGCTTTCGCTTCTGGCTCGACCGCGTGGTCTAGGAATCGGGCTCGACTATCTTGAAGTATCAGTCCGTGGCAGAGCCGATCAACGTGGTCATCGCCGATGATGTTCCCCTCTTCCGTGAGATGCTGATGCATACTCTCGAAGATGAGAGTGACATTCACGTCATTGCTCAAGCTTCCAACGGCGAAGATGCTCATCGGCTTTGCCAGGAGCTTCGGCCTAATATCATTTTGCTCGACGTGGAAATGCCAAGAATGAATGGCGTCGACGCGACCAAGGCGATTGTAGCCACCTGCCCTGAGACCCGGGTCGTCATTCTGACGGCCTACGAGGACGACGAGCTGATCCTGGAGTTGGTTCAGGCCGGCGCAACAGGCTATCTTGTCAAAGACACCCCCGTCGACGAAGTGGTTCGGGCCATCCGGGTGGCCTTCTCCGGAGAGTCCTTGATTCAGCCCCGAGTGGCCCAAAAAATCTTGAAGATGATGGCCACCATCGGGACCACCCCCGAACGAGGCAAACCGACCGGTTACGAAGAGCGTCTTGAGCTTTTGACCCAGCGCGAGCTCGAGGTGTTGACGGCTATGGGTCAGGGTTTGAATAACAAAGAGTTGGCCGAGACTCTGTGTATTAGGAGCACGACCGTTAAAACTCACGTGACCCGAGTGATGGGCAAGCTCGGGCTTCGAGATCGGGTCGAAGCGGTGTTATTCGCGGTCCAAGCGGGTCTGGTTGACCCGCGTTAGTGACCCACTCGTTTAGGGAGGTAAAGGCGGAAAAGGCTGCCTTGACCTTCCTGGCTTTCGACCTCGATACGACCCCCGTGACTCTCGACCAGGCGGCGCACAATCCAAAGCCCCAGGCCGCTGCCTCGCACATCGGTGTCGTGCACCCTGACATAGGGTTCGAATAGACGGGCTAGTCCCTCCTCGGATATGCCCATCCCTTGGTCGGCCACTTCAATCACGACTTGGTTTTCTAGGGACTGGCTGCGCACCTCGACTCGACCACCATCGGGAGCATATTTGACGGCGTTTTCGAGCAGGTTGGCCAGCACCTGACGAAGTCGGTCGGAATCGGCCCAAACTAGGGTGTCGGGCTCAACCCGGTTGATGAATTCAAAAGAGTCCAGACGTCTCGACCCAAGGAAGCGCTTGAGGTGGGTGAACTCTTCCTCAACCAAAGAGCGGAGTTCCAGGCCCGCTCGGGTCAAGTTGACCGAGCCATCCTGTTGGAGGGCGTTGGCGTCGAGATACATGGCCACCAATCTCTGAGCTTTTTGGAGAGCCTGTTCCATGTCGACTAGTAGGCCCCGATCCGCGCCTGAAACTCGCAGCACCGACAGACCGGTCTTGAGCACGGTCAGGGGGCCTTTAAGATCGTGGGAGGCGATGCTCATGAAAGCGGCCATGGCATCACGGTAGGCCAGTTCGGCGTGTTCGCGGCGCAAAGCCTCTTCTCGCTCCCCGACCAGACAAGTGTTTTCGATGCAAATGGCTGCCTGAGCGGCTAGCGAAGGGAGAAGCTCTCTGGCCCCTTCGTTAAATCGGGAAGTGAGTTGGCTGTCGAGATAGATCACACCCAGGATTTTGTCCTGATGGACGAGAGGTTCACAAAGGATCGACCTGAGGCCCATCATGACCACGCTCTGGGATGGGTCGGGTTCCGACAGGGCGTCGGCCCACTCCAGTCCGCATTTGGCCGCCAGGGTCTTCATAATGGCCGTCCGACTAGCGTGAAAATCAGAATGTTCGATTTCGTCGGGCTCGAGTTGACGAGAGGCGCCGACTCGAAGGCGCTCGCTCAGAGGAAGGCTTTCATCGGGGTCGAGGAGGAGGAGGTAGCCTCTCTCGGCCCCGGTGATTTCAACGGCCGCATCGATGACGGAATCAAAGAGCAGGTCCAGGTCCATCACCTGAGTGATCGAACGGGTGATGGCGATGAGTCGCTGGTAAGGGTCGACGGGTGTTGCGGCCGGCACGCCAGGATATTCCCGAGGTGCTAGCCGAGCCCTGCTACTAACTCCAGCCGGCTTTGCGGATGATCCCTCTCAGTTTCTGAAGAGCCCGGACCTCCTGTTGCCGGATCGCTTCTCTCGAGACACCGAATTCTTCGGCGACCTCGTTGAGAGTGCTGCGGTCCTGCCCGTGGAGGCCGAAGCGAAGGGCAAGCACACGCTGTTCGCGCTGGTTGAGCTGGGAAAGGAGCCACTTCCAGTCTTCCTTGTCGAGAGATTCTGAGCGGATGCCGTCGCTGGCTGGTATGAGATCCCCCAGAGAGGTTTCGCTACCGTCTTTTCCAACGGGAGCCTCGAGGGAAGCCGGGGACTGAGCCGCCGTGAGGATGGCTCGCAATCGCCGCTGCGCGCGCTGCTCGAGTTCGGCCACCTTCTCCTCCACCCGAGGATGGTCTTGGGGCACTTTCTTTCGTAACCGACGGGAGACTTTCTGGCGGACTTTCTCCGGACAGACAGGCAGTACTTGCTTACTGATTTCGGCCAACTCTTCACTATTGGTTGGACCACCTACTTGACAAGTGAGACGAGAGTATTTTTGCAGAATCTCGCAGATGTGGACGGGAAGTCGGATCGTCCGACCCTTGTTGGCCAGGGCTCGCGTGATAGCTTGTCGGATCCACCAACAGGCGTAGGTCGAGAAACGACAGCCTTTATCGGGGTCGAATTTGTCGACCGCTTCAATCAGGCCCAGATTCCCTTCCTGGATCAAGTCTTGGAGACTTAAGCCTGTGCCTACATATTTCTTGGCCATGCTCACGACGAGACGAAGATTGGCTTCGGTGAGCCTTTGGCGAGCCTCGGGGTCGCCACTTTGAACACGTTTCCCCAGGCAGAACTCTTCCTCGCGGGTCAGTAGGGAGCGCCCTTTGACCTCGCCGAGATAGGTTCCCAGACTGGTCACCGTGTCGTTGTTCGAACTCCGCCGCCGAGTCAGGTTGACCCGACTGTTGATCTCTTTTTCTGGAGATTTCTTCTGGAGAGCTAGCATTATCCTCACCACCTGCTACCATTATAAGGGAGCGATGATAAAACATCGTCCTCCTAGAGTAGGATCTTGGTCTCCTACCCGAGGGGGACGGTGAAGGATTTTTTGCGTCCTTGTGACACTTGTTGCCCTATGTCCCAACCTCGCGAGAACCTGAGATTCCTGCTCTTGGAGTGCCGCCACAATCTTCAGATGATTGAGCACGAGCGTGACTGCCTGGCCCGTGCGGCTGGTCTTTCACCAGACCAGTTCCGGATCATAGACCTCACCCAAGAGACCTTAGATATTGAAGAAGCCAGTGGCTACGACGCCATTTTCATCGGAGGCACAGGCGACTATTCCGTGGCTCAGGACCGGCCTCAGTTCTTCGAGAACCTGGTTGAAGCGACTCGCACGTTCTTAGAAAGGGACGTCCCTACCATGGGCCTTTGCTACGGTTTTCACTTGATGGCCCACGCCGTTGGCGGTAAAGTCGAAACTCGCGAGGACCTTGAGGAGACCGGCACTTACGACGTCACCTTGACCGACAGCGGCCAACACGACCCGATTCTCGAGATGCTGCCTCGGACTTTTCCGGCTCAACAGGGGCATCACGACGTGGTGCTCTCGATGCCAGAACAGTATGTGCGCTTAGCTAGTAGCGAGCGATGCCATTGGCAAGCGTTTCGCCACCCAGAAAAGCCCTATTACGGGCTCCAGTTTCACCCTGAACTGCGCCGCCAGGACTTCATGTTGAGAATGGAAGTTTACGCTGAAAGTTACGCTTCCACTCCCGAGAAGTTCGCCGCCATCGATGCCCAGGTTAAAGAGACTGAGAACCAGGAAGTGATCCGTCGTTTTATCGATGTGATCGTCAGGGGTCGAGGATAATCCGAGCCTCCGTCAAAGGCCCGGGCCATGCATCGAACGCTTTCCATCATCTTCCTTATTTTCTGGCTAGCTGGTTGTAACACACCAACTGCCGACAACCCGACCTCTGAGCAGCCCGACTCAGAGACCGTTACTGTGGCTCAGTCGGAGCCGGTCGAATTTACCTCTCAGGACGTTAAAGAGGGGGAGGGTGAGGCTTTTCAGGAAGACGGAGCCTTCGAGGCTACTGTCAAAGTCTGGTCCGATAAATTTGATGGGACGCCTTGGGGCAAAGGAGAGATCAAGCTGGTCATGTCCCCAGCCTTCAGTCCCCTCCCCGGAATGGTCAAGCTGGCCGAAGGAATGAAAAAGGGTGGCGTCCGTCGGGGCACCATGTCGGCTAAAGACTTATTCGGGAAAGTCCCCCCTCAGGCTCGGGTGAAAGAGGACCAACCGTTCTATCTGGAAGTGACAATCGACGACGTTTTCGAGCCCCAGCCTCTCGAACAGGAAGTGGTCCAGGAAGGTTCGGGGGATTGGAGTGCTTCGGAGGGCGACAAAGTCCGAGTCCATTACACCGGTTGGCTCAAGGAGTTTGAGAGCGATACCGTGTTCGACTCTAGCCGAGAACGTCAGCCGTTCGTGGTGGCGGTAGGAGCCAACCAGGTGATCCCTGGCTGGGAGATGGCTCTTCCCGGTATGAAAGAAGGCGAGATCAAGCGTATCGTCGTACCCCACTTCCTGGCTTACGGCTCCCAAGACAAAGGCAACATTCCTCCCTATTCCACCCTCTACTTTGAAATGGAGATGCTGGGACCGGTTCAGGAAGGCGAACTCAAGATCACAACCCAGAAGGAAGGCCAGGGCGAGCCCGTCAAAAAGGGCGATAAGCTGAACGTCCATTATACTGGCTGGTTGGATAGTTTCGATGGGGAACAAACGTTCGATTCAAGTCGAGAGAGGGAACCTTTCACTCTGACAGTTGGCTCCGGCCAGGTGATTCAAGGCTGGGATCAGGGATTGATCGGAATGAAGCCAGGAGAAGTTCGACTGCTGGAGATTCCTTACAACTTGGCATACGGTCCTCAAGGGCGCCCGCCCAAGATTCCCGGCTATGCCACCCTCTACTTCGAGGTGGAACACACGGGCCTGGCGGAATAGTGGGCGTGAGCCAGAAGGGTCTGCTTGAAAGCCATCTCGTCTGGGGCCTGTTGACATTCGACTGGCCGAGGAAGAAGGGTTATAACACGGAGGCCAC
>CAYRFU010000077.1:0-16724 GCA_964423525.1 uncultured Burkholderiales bacterium
CCTGGCCAACTGGTTTGGACCGATGCCCGAGGGGACAGACTCGACCGTTTTGGTGGCTATCTATACCCAGCCACTGCCGGCGGGTTCGGTCTGCTCGTCGATGGGGGCGGGGTTGAACGGGGCGCGAAGGAGTCTCTTGGGACTGAAACGCCGATATAGAGCAGCGTCTGGCCCAAAATCGACAGCCCAGGAATGGGGGGGATTGAGCAAACAGTTGCGCCGCCAGCTCCTCTCTCCGATGCCGATCGTAATAAGCGTCCCCCAATTTGGGCCTATTCTCAACGCTTGGTCAACGGCCTAGACCAGGAACTCTTGAGGCACCGCGCGCAAGAGCTCCGTCGATGAAATAATAGTCAGTTCGCCTGAGTGGACGCTCGGACGGGATATGCTTTACCTCGAAGGCGAAGGACATCATTGTTCCTATCGGGTCTTATTCGAGCAGAGAATCGCAGTCGCAGAGGTGGTCACCAGCCCCGAGATGGTAGACGGGCCAGTGGAACCAAGCCCAGTGACGGCTGGCCATCTGGCGACTGCCGATATAACCCTGAGATAAAGCTGCTTCCGGTCCCAGGCCGACACTTTTCCCGATCACCAGGGGGCTGAAGTCCTCCTGGGAGTAGGCCTCAAACTGCGACTCAAGCTCGAAGACCCAGCGGAGGAGCCCAGTAGGAAGCTCGACCACCCAAAGGCGGGCAGGGTTGCTACCGTCCCCCGTCGCTCGCCCAAGGAAGTCGTAGAGGACTCGGTCGAGGGCCGAGGTCTCCAAGCAGCGGCTGGTGACGGGACCCTGGTAGCCGGTGGCTGCTCGGACTTTGACGCCGTTCCAACGAATGCGATGGATCTTGCGGACGAAGGCGGGTAGTCCGTGCGCTTTGCTCCGTTCATCAGCCTCCCTGAGAGGCTGGTCCAGATCGTGAAAGGCGTTGCGGAGCATCTTGGCATGGTCGCGGGCAAGCAGAATCGCGGTCAGCACCTCACGGGCCCCAGCTTGGCCACGTGAGAACACTTGAGCGTAGTGGGTTAGAGGACCGAGGGCACCACAGCGCACGGCGCTGAGGGCAGCCTGGACTAAAATCTCTTGGCAAGTGGTCGGCTCTCCGAAGCGACTCATCTTCTCCTGAAAGCGGGGTTCGGCCAGGCGGGCGACCTGCTTGATGAGCAGTTCAGAGTCCGAGTCTTCATCCATGTAGAGCCAGAGCTCATAAGCCCCCCGAACGAGCTCGTAGAGTTCCTCAAGGGTTGCGCGGTCTTCCTCTGCGAGAGCCTCGACAGAGACCGAGATTTCCTCCCCCCGGTAGCGGCCAGAGAGCTGAGACTTGAGGACGGACGGGGCCAGTCTCATCACGACGTCGCGAAGAGTCTCTGGCGGCCTCCGGTTCACTTGAGGCTGGGGGGGCAAGACTGCCTTCTCCAGGATTCCGTCGGCTAGTTGGGTGCCCTGAATAATATCGGCCAGCAGTCTTTCACGGCCCAGGGCGGCCACTTCTCCGATCGAGCGACCCTCGTCCAACAGCTGCTTGATCCTTTCAAGAATAGCCAGGTCCTCTTTTGAGTAGAGACGGTGCCCGCCCGAGTGGCGCTCGGGGTCAAGGAAGTCGTAGCGCCTCTCCCAGGCCCTCAGTAGAGTCGGTGAGAAACCGGTGAGGTCGGCCACCGATTTAATCTTGAACTGTCCGTGAGCTTCTCGGTCTTGAGTCGATTCTCCGTTAGTCTGTTTCAATGCTGGAGTCTTTCTGCGCAAACTTTGTCCACAACAGGCGCGATCAGGGCGACATCCCGAACCTACTATACAAGAAACTTCAAGAAAAGTCCACACAAATCTTCAACAACAGTTCCACGACCAGAAAAAGGGGAGGGCTAAGCGACCAGGGGCATCTCTTCCCGGGCGCTATCGACCTCGGCCTCAAGCTCCTCTAGCCAACGGTGACTAGACACGATCAAATCGAGACTTTCGGCCAAGAGTTGCTCGTCCTCGCTGTGGTCGAACTCGAGCAACCCAAAGATTCCTTCGAGTTGGGCTGTGATGACAGCCTCGAGGTGAGCCATCAAAGCCGACCCGGTGGAGGTTTCGGGCTCCTCCATTGAAGTCAAGAGCTTTTCGAGACGGGCCGCCTCCTGCTCAAGCTGAAGGCGACTCTCGGGGAGCTGGTCGGCCAGCAAGAGAATTCTCTCGGCCGGTCCCTGAGGCTCATTCACGGGGGCTGGTTGCTGCATCTGGGCAAGTTGCTGAAAAGTCATTGGCGTGATTCCTCCCTGGAACCGGAGGCTCGTCGCCTCCGGTGAATTCGTTCAAATCTGGTTGTGCTTAAGGTCGAAGATGGTGGCGCTAATGCGGCCAAGGTCTCGTCGAACACCCATCCGCTCATAGGGACCAACCCAGCCGTTGTCGGCTTTGGCCTCCGTCAAATTCTCGACGGCGCCGGCCTTCATTTCTTGGAGGACTCCGACTTCATTCTGGGTGAGGCTTCCGTTTTCAATACCGCTGTGAACGCGAGCGTGTTGATTCATGCCTCGTTTTTCAATTCGGGGAGCAAAGACCTTACCGGCCTCGGTGTGAACAAGTCCGTTTCTCATCGTTGGGATTTCCTTTCCTTCTGGGGATAGGTTGAGCATATCGGAGACTTCTCAAAAAGCCGTCAGGGGGAACTCAAGAAAAACTCAAAAACCTTTCGATAGTGTTAAAGGTTGGCCAGGGGGCAACCGGACTTGACAGGGAGAACCTGAAGGGTTCAGAACCTAGGAGAAGTGAATCATCTCGTTTGGCTCATCCTGGATAGCTGCCGCTATGATTCCTTCCAGGCCGCCAAGACCCCGAATTTTGACCGCTTGGGCAACGTCGAACGCCGCTTCAGCTACGCGACCTGGACCGCCCCCTCCCATTACGCTTTTCTGATGGGGCTCACTCCCCACACCTCCCCGGCCGGGGTCTTCGCCTCCGAAGTCTACATCGAGGAGTTTCAACTGTGGACTCGCCGCCTGGGTGTGGAGGGCCTCGAATTTAGCGAGTTTCTACCGGAGCTTTCGCTACCGTGCAAACTGAGCAAAATCGGCTATCACACCACCGCTCGCGTCAGCCTCCCCGTGCTCAATCCTAAAACGCTTCTTTCTCGTTACTTCCATAATTACAGACTGATGGAAGGCCACAACGAGTTTCATCTGATGGTGGAGGAGGTCGAATTGAGCGGGGAGGATCCCCGATTCTTGTTCTTTAATTTGGGCGAAACCCACTATCCCTACCGGCTCCAAGACGATTCCCTCCCTCACATCTCGGGAGTCCATGGGGTTTTTAAAAAGATGGACCAGTTTGTGCTCCATCCCGAAGACGAGGGGTTGTACACCTCTAAGAATTTCTTCACCCACCCCGAGATGCAGCGATTGCACCAGGCTCAGATTCGGGCGGTAGAGCACATCGACACGCTGTTCGGCAAATTGCTCGAGAAATGTCCACCCCACACCTACTTCATCGTATGCGCCGACCACGGGGAGCTGTTTGGCGAGGAAGGATTCTTCGGCCACGGTCCCATCGTCCACCCCAAGGTTCAGGAGGTTCCTTACCTGGAGGGGTTGCGCCCCTGAAAAGAGCTGGCTGGATACCCGAACCACCCCAGGTAGGACTTTTCATGACCCGCCAAGGGGCCCACGACCAAGCCGGCGAACCATCCAGCACCGAGAGGCAACCGATTTGAGCCATCACCATCAAAGCACCAGTCCGGGAGAACCCGATTTCGCCCTCGCTCGAAGTTGAGGCAGCTGTGAAGGCCCCGCCGGAGCGGGCCCAAGCGGCCCGCCTGGTTGGGAACGGCTGCTTGTTCCTGGCCATCTTCACCCTCCTTTTCCTGGCTCTCAACGCGAGGTTCGCAGCTCAGTTAACCGAGATTGACGAACTGAAGTACAGAGAGTTGTTCGAACCGACCGTTCAGGCGGATGTCGTCATCCTGGGAACCTCGCATGCCGCCCATGGCGTCCACCCCTTACAACTTGAAGGGCCCGATCGAAAGGTTTACAACTTTGCCTTCGGTGGGGCCGACCCTCTCTTCTACGAGCGGTGGTATGAACTCTTCCAGCACTCCTACCCTCGGCCGAAGGTGGTGCTCTACGGGGCCGATTGGTTCGTCTATCGCAACACCCCATTCCTGTTCCGCCATTTCGAACACGATTCTGACCTTTTCCCAGTCGAAGTCTTGGTCGAGCAAGCCTGGCGCAGCGACACCCGACAACAAGATTTCTGGCTCAACCGATTCGTCCTTTTCCAACACCGCCAGGACCTCGGACTCTTGCTTTGGCCGCGTTACGGCCATCATTGTGCGCCTCTCGAAGATTCCTACCACGGCTACTGTCCAGCTTTATGCCCGACGGTGAAACCCGGCCCTGTGACCGCTCCGCTCAATCCACGCCGAAGGCAAGCCTTCGTGGCCCTGCTGCGGCGGATGCGCGCACAGGGCAGCCGGGTCATCTTGTTTCAAGCTCCCGAGCTACTGGCTGAGCGAGAGATCGAGGCCGACTATCAAAAGGAACTCGAGGGCCTGGCGAGTCAGCTGGAGCTACCCTTCTTGAACTTCAACACCCGACTGCGCTCCGAGCTCAACCAAGACCCCACCCTCTACACCGACTGGGGTCACCTCAACCCGAAAGGCGTCGAGCGCTTCTCACGCCGGTTGGCTGAAGAGCTTTCTCGCGAGCCGAGCTGGTAGTGCTTTTTAACTCACCGCAATTCGTCGTTTTCTTCGCTCTCGTGGTGGTGGCCTATTTCTGCCTACCCCACCGCGTTCGATGGGGCTGGCTTTTGGCCGCCAGCTATTTTTTCTACGCTTGCTGGCACCCGGCTTACCTAATCTTGATCGTAGCTTCGACGATGGTGGATTACTGGGTGGCCCGTAACCTCTTCGAGTGCGAGCAGTCCTCCCATCGGCGAATGTGGTTGGGGGTGAGCCTGGCCATGAATCTCGGCATTCTCTTCAGTTTCAAGTATTTCAACTTCTTTTCGGCGAGTCTCGGTCACCTGGTCGGCTGGTCCCTGCCGAGAAGCGAGCTGCTGCTCCCTGTTGGGATCTCTTTCTACACCTTCCAGACTCTTGGCTACACCATCGACGTCTTTCGGGGCCGTCAAGAGCCGGTCCGCCACCTCGGTCATTTCGCTCTTTACGTGACCTTCTTTCCCCAACTAGTGGCCGGACCGATCGAACGAGCCGGAGCCCTCCTCCCTCAATTTCAGAAGCCAGTTCGAGTCGACTACGACCGCATCACGGCCGGGTTGAACTTGATGCTCTGGGGCCTTTTTAAGAAGGTGGCGGTGGCCGACCGACTGGCCTTGATGGTGGAAGAGGTCTATCGAGATCCCAGCCGTTGCAGCGGCCCCGACCTGGTGGTGGCAACCCTCTGTTTCGCTTTTCAGATCTACTGCGATTTCTCGGGCTACTCCGACGTGGCCATCGGAAGCGCCCAGGTGCTTGGCCTCAAGCTGATGGACAACTTCAACCGACCTTACAGCGCTGCTTCCATCTCCGAGTTCTGGAGCCGCTGGCACATCTCTCTGTCGACCTGGTTTCGCGACTATGTCTACATCCCTCTGGGCGGCAATCGCCGTGGCGAGGGGCGATGGATCATCAATATCCTGATCGTGTTTGTGGTCAGTGGCCTGTGGCACGGGGCCAACTGGACCTTTGTTGTGTGGGGCCTTCTCCACGGTTGTTATTACCTGGCGGAGCGAGCGGCCGCCCGTCGTTTCGACTTGCCACCGCGACTAGCCTGGCTCTTCACCTTCTCGGCCGTTTGCCTGGCCTGGATCTTCTTTCGGGCCGAGAGTGTAGCCCAGGCCGCCTACATTGTTTCTCATCTCGGCTCAGGTTGGGCTTTGGGCTTCCCCGTGCTGGGAACTCTACCCTGGAAATTCCTGGGCCTGACAGCTTTGACTCTGGGATTGATGCTGGTTCTTGAGAGTCTTCAGGGCGAGGGAGTCCCCCGGGCAGAGTTTCCTGGCCCTACTTGGGTGCAATGGTCTTTCTGCTATCTGCTGCTTTTCTCTATCATTCTCTTTGGCAACTACGATAGTCATCCGTTCATCTACTTTCAGTTCTGACCTGGCAGACGGGACTCCCAACCCCGGTAGCCGAAAAAGGAAAGGTGTTTGGACCCAAGATCAAATTAGACAAACAGCTTCACGAACGAGCCTGGAAAGTTGCCGAGGTCGCCGGTTACTCATCGGTGGATGAGTTCGTGGCTCATGTTCTCGAGAAAGAACTCGACCGGGTCGCGCCCGTCGAGGAGCAAGATAAGGAGAACCTGCTAGCTCGCCTTAAAGGTCTCGGCTATCTGTGATGTCTAGCCGAACACGAACGTCCCGCTCAGTAGTGAAATAGGTCCTCGAGCCGACCGAGACGAAGGTTTTTCCATCGTGCTGGATCGTATCCCCGAAAAGACCGGCCAAAAGGATCTCCAAGGTCGACCGCTTCTGATTCTTGAGCCAGGCACCAGACTAGGTGACTACCAGATCGACGGTTTTCACAAGCTGGGAGGAATGAGCCTCACCTACCGAGCCCACAAAGACCGTCACACTTTCCTGATTAAGGAGGTTGAGTCGAGCGACAGCAAAGGGGTTCACTCTCTGGGCCAGGAGAAGACCACTCTGGAGCGACTTGACCATCCAGGCATTGTCTCTGTCCACGAGATGTTTCAGGAGAACGGCTATCACTATCTGGTGCTAGATTTCGTCGAAGGGAGAAGCCTCGACACCCTCATCTCCCCCCTTTCCCGACACCTACCTCCAGGAAAATGTGGTCCTGGATTGGGCTTTGCAGCTATGCGACATCTTCGCTTACCTCCATGGTCTTCAGCCTCCCGTGATCTACCGGGACCTGAAACCGAAGAACGTGATCAAGACACCCGAAGGGCGGCTTATCCTGGTGGATTTTGGGATCGCCAGAGTGCTCAAAGATTATAAGAGTCGAGATACCGAGCCGATGGGTTCAGCCTTGACAGCTTCGCCAGAACACTACGGAATGGCTCAAACCGACCGTCGCTCCGACATCTATACCTTGGGAGCGACCCTTCATTTTTTGCTCAGTAACGGGCGAGGGCCTGACGAGCCCTTTCGTTTTAAGCCGATTCGTAAAGTGAACCCGAAAATCTCCGAGAACTTCGAGAAGGTTCTCTTGAAAGCCCTCAACACCCAGCCGGAAGAGCGCTTTCAGAGCATTGAAGAGATGGCCGAGAGCCTTCGAGGCGAGCTCAACGACGAAGGCGATCCGACAATCGCCTTAGCAGAGACAGCCTCGAAAACAGAGGCCGCCACCTTGAGATGGAATGGCTGGCTACCTTGGGCCCTGGTGGCCGTTCTGGCGGGGCTCTTGTTAGCTCAGAACAGTTCGCCCCCAAAGCCTGTGGCATTGGCCACTCGGTTGATTGAAACCCCTGCCCCCTCGGTCAAGCTAACAGTGACTCCCTCGGCTACGGCCAAGCCGTCTGCGACACCCACCATTTCGCCAACCCCCCAGGCGACTCGCCCACCCAAGCCTTCACCAGCGCCTCGCCCGACCCACTCGCCCAGCCTTTCCCCAACGCCGACCCCCGCCAGCCCGAGCTATCCCAAAGCCAGCCCCAGGCGACAGCCCCCTACGGTGGCTATGAAACCGAGCTACCCAAAGGCCGACTTTGAACTAAAGCGCCCAGGATACCGGATCACTCTCCCGGGCACCTATCACCTGGCTCTGCCTCCCGGGTTTCAGCCCACTTCAGACGTCGACTGGCTCACCATCGACGGAGTCACCCTCCCCATCGAGGCCTAGGAGTCCGGGTTTCGGGTCCTTTGACGTTCTTTGTTCGGTGGGCTTGACCCGGATTCACCCGCTGCCAAAGTTGGACGGCCACCGAGAACTTCTGCTGGCGGGTGAAGTGGTCGGCCAGCTGAAGGCGGCAGTCGGTCAGTTCTTGGGCCAGCTGAACCCGAAGCGGCTCGGCCCAGGCTTCATAAGTGCCCTCCAGAAATTCCCCCTGATAGAGCTGATCGGCCTCGTGCAGCTCAGTGACGGCCTCGCTACCGGCCCTGCCGGCCCGAGCCAGAGCCTGACGAAAAAGGTGGACATCGACGGTATGGTCGACGACAGCCCCGAAGACATACCCATCCCGCTTTTTCTGGATCGTCCTCTTAGCTCGCTCAGGCAGCAGGTGGGCCAGCGTCTTGCCAATCTGAGAGATGCTGTTATGAAGGCTATGAAGCGCCTTCTTGCCGCCCCGGGGCCAGAACAGGTCCATCAGCTTCTCTTCGTGCTGAGGCTGACCGGCGTGATAGGCGAGATAACAAAAGAGACTCCGGTCTTTGCGAGAAACCCGATGGTCGTCATTTAAGACGGTTGCCCCGAACGAGAGGCGAACCCCGCCCAGCATTTCAACTCTCAGAACTCCCGAATCGGTCTCTTGATCGACTGGGTCGGCCGCGCCCCTGAGGACTCGCAACCTCGCCAGGTCGTGGTGACGCTCCCACAGCTCAAAGATCGCCTCGGCTCGGTCGAGGGCCGCCTCTCGTCCCGACCAGTCCTCGAGCTCGGCAGCTTGTAAAGCTAGCTCGGCAAAAACCAGGTCGAGTTCTTGACGCTCGGCCTCTTGTAGCAAAGTCAGCAACTCTTGGCGGGCCGACTGAAAGCGGCCTTGCTGCCCCAAAACCTCGGCTCGGGCCCGACCCATTTCAAGACGAAGGTCGGGAAACTGCTGACTCAGTTCAAGGGCTTGGGATAGCGTAGCCAGAGCGGTTTCGAAGTGAGAAGATTCGGCCTGACGCCGGGCCAAACGGACCAGATTCTCCGCCCCTACCGAATCGATGGCGAGAGGCTGGTCAGCCAGCAGTTCAGGGTCGAGAACCTCCTCGGGCCGCTCGAGCGCCACCGCTAGGATTCTCGATTCCAAGGGGATCTCTTGTCCTTTCAGAGCAAGGGGACCCGAGCCGTCAAAGTTCTCTTGAGCACGCTCGATCAGACGAACCACCGGTTGCATCCAGGCTTGAGAGCTCAAAGATGAGTCCGGGCCACCAGCCAGGAGGGCCGCCAGGAGCACCCGCCGGGTCCTGTGAGGACCGAGCCCCAGCCGGTGGGCGAGTTCCAGAGCTTTGTCGCCGACCAGTTGACGGGCGGGCCGTGTTCGACCAACCAAGACACCAGTTTGAGAAAACGGTCGACCTGGCTATCGTAGACTCGGGCCGGATCGGGTGGCGGAGTCCTGACAGGCCCGGCATTCGAATGTCGGTGATCACCAAGTCAAATCGGTGGTCCTTAGCCAAATTCAGAGCCTGCTGACCGTCCTCGGCCGTGGTCACAGTGAAGTCGGCCTCTAAGAGTTCCAGCTCCAGACTCTCTCGCACGAAAGGGTCATCATCGATCACCAGCAGATGAGCGGGCATCCTGAGCCTCCTCGAAAAGGATAGTGAAACGGGTCCCCTCCCCTTCCCGCGAGAGGATCTTCAACTGAGCGTTGTGCTGCTGCAGAACGCGAAAACTCACCGCCAACCCGAGCCCCACTCCGCTCCCCACCTCTTTGGTGGTAAAAAACGGCTCGAAAATCCTGGGTCGAATCGACTCAGGGATACCGCAACCGTTATCGGTGATGGTCACCGTTGGAGGGGGACTTTGACAGGTCACCTCCAGTCGGGGTTTCTCTCAGCCGTCGAGAGCGTCCTGAGCATTGAGCATGAGGTTCAGGAAGACCTGGTTGAGCTGATCGGGATCGGCATGGATGGTGACGGGAGCCAGTTGAGTATTCAAAAGGATCTCGGCTCGCTCCAAGCTAGGCGCTAGCAGTTGGCAGGTCTCGCTCAGCAGGTGGTCGAGACGAACCGGCCGACGTTGTAGGCGAGGTGGAGTCGAGAACCGGAGCAATCGCTCGATCGTCTCCTGACAGCGCATCACCGCCCCTTCCATGAGTTCTAGCCGCCGCAACGAAGTGGGGTCACTGGCCTTCTTTTTCAGAGAGCCGATGTTGAGGGCGATGGCTCCCAACGGATTGTTAACCTCATGGGCAACGCCGGCTGCCAGTTGGCCGACCGCTGCCAGCTTGGAGGACTCTACCAGTTGGGCCTGGGTCTCGGCCAGCTCCTGGCGAGCTTTCTCCGTACTGATCCGGTGGATTTGCTGGAGTTGCTCGTAAAGAAAAGCGTTTTCAAGGGCTCGCCCCGCCTGATCAGCGATAGCCACCAGGAGTTCCTTTTGACGGCCCGTGAACACCCCCATCTCCATCCGATGATCGGTGTAGACAACGCCTCTCACTTCACCCTGAAGAGAAAGCGGCGCACACAAGATGGAGCGCAGGCTGTGGAGCCCTACACTCACTTGCTGGCGCAACCGGTCGTCCTGCTGAGCGTCGCTGGTGAGCAGAGCTCGACCGTCCTGGAGGACCCGCTCGATCACGCTTTGGCTGATCCCGAAACTCGTTTCGTCGACGGGAGTTTGGTCAACCGCCCGAGCGGTCTTGAATCTCCATTCTCCCTGCTCGAGCATCAGCACGCAACCTCGCTCCGCTCGCAACACCTCGATGACCTGATCCATCAAACGGTCCAGGATTCTCTCAATGGAGAGGGAGCTACTCAGAAGAGCGTTGGCTTCGAGCAGAAGAGCCAGGTGCTCTCGGTCGAGCTCAGAGTCGCTCAAGAGCCGACGGGCGAGGCGAGTGCTCGGCTGATGTGACGGGCGCATTCCCGACCTCGCCGAATACAGTCGGGAACCCCCACCCCATCAAAGGCGTTGCCGGCCAGGGACAAGCCCGGGTGGCGACCGGCCATCGCCTCGACTTTCTGTTGCCAGCCAAGGTGGCCGACAGAGTATTCCGGTAGACCCATCCAGTGACGGGATACGTGGGTGTCAAGCGGGGCGTCTTCCAGTCCGGTCAAGCGGGCAAGATCGGAACGAGCGAGAGCGACCAGTTCTTGATCGCTTCGCTCCAACACGGCCTGATTGTGATGGCCTCCGAAATAGGCCCTCACCTGAGCTTTGCCAGGGGGAGTCCGGTCGGGCCATTTATGATGGGTAAAGGTGCAGGCGAGAAGATGCATCTGCTCGACCTCGGGCACCACGAACCCGTAGCCTTCAGGAAGGTCCAGAGTGGACTCTTCGTGGTAGATCATATTGACCAGTGCGGCCGAGCTATAGCGGACCTCATTGAGCTTAGCCGAGAGGTCTGGGTCGAAGCCTACAAGCTCAGCCGAGAGGGGGGCTGGAAGAGCGAGTAGCACGGCCTCGGAAGTGAGTTCTCGGCCTGGACCAGAAAGTCGCCAACCGCCTTCTTCCGGGACGACCTTGGTGATGGGGCACCCAGCCAGAAGCCTCTCCTCGGGCAAAGAGGCTACCAGGGTGTCGACCAGTTGTCCGACGCCGTGGCGAAGTGAGAAGAACAGGTTATAGCGGGCTCCTGAGGCCCCTTCCCCTTCGCCCAAAGCCCGCAACCCTTTGATCACGCTCCCATACTCTTGCTCGAGTCTCAGAAAAATCGGCATGGTGGCTTCCAAACTCAGACAGTCAGGGTCGGCGGAGTAGATCCCGCTCACCATGGGCTGGGCCAACTTCTCGAGGACTTCTCGACCCAAGCGCCGAGTCACAAAAGAGGTCAGCGACTCATCCTGACCAGTCGAATTCTTGGGCATGAAAAGCTCCAAAAAGACCCGAAACTTGCCGGGCCACGACAAGATGGGAGAGCGTAGAAAACTCAAAATCGTGGTGGGCGCCATCAGGCGAAAGCCATCAGGAATGGGATGTAATTCTCGGTCGCAGACCACGTAGGAACCGTAGCTGTCTTCCTTGGTCGAGACCATCTCCGACTCAAGTCCCAGTTCCCGGACCAACTCGAGGGCCCACGGTTTGGTCCGTAGGATGGAATCGGCTCCGCCTTCCATCAAGACCCCATCGCTGTCGAGGGTCTCCAGCGTTCCCCCGAACCGGGAAGACGACTCGAACAGCTGAAAGTCGAGTCCCAGCTTATGAGCCTCAAAGGCGGCCGCTAGTCCGCTGATTCCCCCACCGATGATAGCTAATTGCAAGAACTCACCTCGTGGACGAGGTCGACCAGGAACTTCACATGGTCGACGGGGGTGGAAGGGAGAATGCCGTGACCGAGATTGAAAATATGCCCGGTCGGACCGGCCTGCTCGAGCACCTTCCTGGCCTTCTTCTCAATGACGGCTCGTTCGGTCAGCAGCAAGACCGGGTCGAGGTTCCCCTGGACGGGAGTCTCGCCCAAACGAGCTCGCGCTTGGTCGAGAGGGGTCATATAGTCGACCCCCACCACCGTTCCCCCCGCCTCACGGATCTGCTCCAGCAGCATCCCGGTGCCTTTCCCGAAATGAATTTTAGGAACGTCCTCGGGAAGGGCTGCCAGCACGGCCTGACTGTGGGGCAAGACGAACTTCTCGTAGTCAGCAGGCTCAAGACAACCGACCCAGGAGTCAAAGAGCTGGACAGCATCGGCTCCGGCTTCGATCTGGCCCCGAAGATAGTCTGCGGTACCTCGAGCCAACCGCCCCATCAGAGCGTGCCAGGCCTCAGGAGCGCCATACATCAGCTTTTTGGTATGCTCGAAGTTCTTCGATGGCCCCCCTTCTATCAAGTAGGAAGCCACCGTGAAGGGAGCCCCAGCGAAGCCGATCAGGGCCACTTCTTGGGGAAGTTCGGCCCGGATCAGCTTGACCGCTTCCCAAACATAACCCAGTTCCTCGGCGTTGACCTCAGGCAGAGCCTGGACCTGCTCAGGGGTGCGGACAGTCGGGGCGATCTGGGGCCCCTCCCCTTTGACAAAGTCGAGATGGAGGCCCAGGCATTCGACCATGAGCAAAATGTCGGCAAACAAGATGGCCGCATCGGTGCCGAGCACCTGACAAGCGTGGACCGTGACCTCGGTGGCCAGTTCCGGATTCTTGCACAGCTCCAAAAAAGAAACCCGCGAGCGCAGGTCGCGGTATTCCTTCATGTAGCGTCCGGCCTGGCGCATTAGCCAGATCGGAGTGTGCGAGGTCGGCTCTCCTCGGCAGGCTTGGAGAAAGACCGACACTAGCGCGATTCGGAGGTGATCACCTCGTCGATGATACCGTATTCTTTGGCTTCTTCGGCTGTCATGTAGTAATCGCGCTCGGTGTCTCGTTGGACCTTCTCGAGCTCCTGGCCAGTATGGTTGGCCAAGATCTGGTTGAGGGTCTCTCGGGTCTTGAGAATCTGGCGAGCGTGAATATCGATGTCGGTTGCTTGACCTCCGATACTACCGATCCAGGGCTGGTGGATCATGATGCGACTGTAGGGCAGAGCATATCGCTTTCCAGCGGCTCCACCAGCCAACAAGACGGCAGCGGCGCTAGCGGCCATCCCCATGCAGATGCAAGAGACATCGGGTTTGACCAGCTGCATGCAGTCATACATGGCCAGGCCGGCCGTGACCGACCCACCTGGGCTGTTGATGTAGAGGTCGATGTCTTTGTCGGGATCTTCTTGCTCCAGGTAGAGCAGCTGAGCGATCACCAGGTTGGCGACCGAATCTTCGATCGCTTCTCCGACGAAAATGATACGGTTCTTAAGGAGCCGTGAGTAGATGTCATAGGCCCGCTCCCCCCGGGCGGTCTGTTCGACAACCATGGGAACTAGGGTGTTGCGATACATATTTACTCCGTTGCGGTCAGATTCAAAGGAGGTCCTTCGTTGGTCCCCAAATCATGACCTCCTGGTGAACAAAGGCAACCCTATTCAAAAGAGCGCCACCATTCTGCTTTTAGCGTTGACTCTCGGGCTGGTCCCGGCCCTGGGCGAAGTCACCACTAGCAGCGTCCCTGCCGTGGTCGAGCAGCTTCAAGAGATCTACGGTGTGGTCGAACCAACCCACCAAGTGGGCTTGCCGGAGTTGGTCGATTTGCAGCGCCGTTACTGGCCCCAGGCTTGGGTTACCAGCACTTTCTACGATTGGCGCACCGTCTCCAAATACAGGCGTCGGGAGGGCTTGCATTTGGGCTATGATATCGCCCTACCGGCTACCAGCCCGGTGGCCGTCGGCTGGCCCGGGCAAGTGTCCCACATTACCCATTGGTATGGGGACGAGTTTGGAGTTACCGTCACCTCAGCTGACGGGACCAGCGTCACCTACGGCCACTTACGGCCCAGGGTACGAGTGGGCGAGCGGCTGGCAACGGGCGACATCGTGGGCGAGGTGGTCGTCGACCACGTCGATGTGAAAATGCAGGACGCTCGGGGCCGTTATGTGCCTTTCGGGGAGGGGGACAAACTCCGGCCTGGGCTTGGGAGCGGCAGTGATCGGGAAGCTGTCTTCGTCACCTGGCTGGTAGCTCGCAATAGCCTCGAATCGGTCGAGGAGCAGCTGTGGCGCTTTAAGGCCCTGGGTGACCGACGTCGGTTGGAGCGCGAGCAGCTTGAACGGCGCCTCCCGAAGCTGAGGGAAGCCGTTCGTTTAATGGAGGAATACCAGCAGCGAGGCTTGGTCTCGCGTCGTAAAGCGGAGCAAACCCGCCAGGAGCTAGCTGATGCCGAGAAGAGTTTGGAGAGAGTCGAAGAGGGGTCGCAGAGTCTCTTCGTATTGAAGGCTCAGCGCCTCTCTGCTGAACGACGCCTCCAAGCTATCGAGGGAGTCGCCCGACGGGCGGGCTACCGATGGAGCGATGTGGAAGCCTTCGTCAATAGCTGTGTGGCTTCTGATCGTTCGCTTGAAAAGGCAGTACAGAACTACAAGCGTGTCGAAGGTGGCACCCAGAAGGACCAGTTGACCCGACTCGAAAAACAGGTAGCCGAAGGCCGGGTCCGGCTGAAGACCCTGGAAGGGCTCTATGAAATGGGGGGACTATCGTTGAGAGATCTCGAGGCTGCTCGAGAGCGGCAAAGGCTTCTCGAGCTAGAGCTTGAGGGCCGACGCAAAGCCTCTCGACCCTGAGGAACGCGTGGTGGGCGAAACACTTCATTTGCTACTACTGGAAAGCAGTCCGGAAGACGAACTGCTGGTTCTCAATGAGCTGACCAAGGGCGGCTTCAAGGTTAACCACAAGCGGATCGACACTCCCGAAGAGATGCGCCTTGCTTTGGCCCCGGGGGCCCCGTGGGAGTTGATCATCTCCAATTACAGCATGCCGGAGTTTGATGCCCCGGCCGCCCTCGAGATCTACCGCGAGCTGGACTGCGACCTCCCGTTCTTAATCGTCAGCGGCTCGGTAGGTGAAGACACGGCTGTTGCAGCCATGCGGGCGGGGGCCCACGACTTTCTGGTCAAAGGCAACTACAGCCGTCTGGTCCCCGCCATTCATCGCGAGTTACGGGAATACTCAGAACGCCGCTCTCGCCGGGAAGCGGAACGACGGGTGGCTGATAACGAGCGGCGCTTCCGAGCCCTGATCGAGAACGCCCTCGATATCATTACCGTCATCGATGCCCAGCTTCGGGTCCTCTACGTCAGTCCTTCTATCGCAACGGTTCTGGGTTACGATCCTCATAAGTCGATCGGGCGGAGCCTGCTCGAGTTCCTCCATCCCGAGGATCGGGACCGAGTCGAACAGATCGCCCTGGGTCTTTTTGAAACGGCCGAAGTCTCTCCCACCCTGCAGTTCCGCCATCAGCACCGCGACGGGGGCTACCGTGTCTTGGAAGCGATCGGCAAGCGTCTCGATATCTTCGGAGCTGGGGTGGTGATCAACAGTCGAGATGTCAGTGAACGTCACCAGGCCGAGGAAGCGCTTCGCCGATCCAATCAAAAACTCGAGGGGGCTCTTGCCCAGCTACAGGAAACCCAAGACCACATCGTCCGTCAAGAGCGATTGCGGGCCCTGGGCGAGATGGCCAGCGGGATCGTTCACGACTTTAACAACGCCCTGGCCTCTATTCTTGGCTTCTCAGAGACGCTCTTGATGTATCCCGATGTGCTCGAGGACCGAGAGCAGGCTCAAGAGTTCATTCAGATGATCAACCAGGCCGCCCAGGACGCCGCCGGAATCGTGGAGCGCCTGAGTGAGTTTTATCGTCATAAGGAGACCGAGGAAGCCATGGCCCAGGTCGATCTGGCCAAAGCGATCGAAACCACCGTGGCCCTGACTCAACCGAAATGGCGTGGCCAGGCTCGGGCCGACGGACGAGTCGTGAGAGTCAGGACCGAGTTCTGTCCCCACAACGTTTTCCTGGCCAACGAGTCGGAACTCCGGCAAGCTCTGACCAATCTCACCTTTAACGCCGTAGACGCTATGCCTGAGGGTGGCACCCTGACCTTCCAGACCCGGCGCGAGCAGGACCAGTTGGTGCTCAGAGTCTCAGACACCGGGACCGGCATGTCGGAGGAAACCGTGAGCCGCTGCCTGGAACCGTTCTATACCACCAAAGGGCAAAAAGGGACGGGAATGGGCCTATCGATGGTCTACGGCATCGTCCGACGCCACGGTGGAGAGGTGGCCATCGAGAGCCAACCAGGACAGGGCACAACCTTCGTCTTGACTTTTCCTGTCCACGGACCCGTCCAACAGCCGGGGCAAGAGCATCCCGGCGAAGAAGAACTCTTCGATCAGGCCGCCCTCCAAGTGTTGGTGGTGGAAGAGGAGCCCCTAGTCCGAAAGGTCGTCACCACTTACCTGCAGGGCGATGGTCATCAGGTCCACACCTGTGAAACCGGCTCTGAAGCCCTTAAATGGCTAGAGCAAGACCCGGTCTGCGACCTGGTGGTTCTCTCCTCGGTTTTGCCCGACACCAACGGCACCACTCTAGCCAAACGGGTCAAAGCCCTCACCA
>CAYRFU010000077.1:16734-22156 GCA_964423525.1 uncultured Burkholderiales bacterium
CTATGCGGCTTCGGCAATGAAGCCCAGTCCCCCACCATCGACGCCGTCGTCAGCAAACCGTTTACCCTGAAAGCCTTCCGAACGGCACTGGCCCAGCTGGCGCCCACTCCCGCCCCGGCCTGAGAGGTGGCGAGGAGGGCTGGCGGGCGCGGAGAAGAAGCATGACAAAGGCGTGGTGTGGTAGCGAGATTAGGTTATGAAAGACTCACGGATCTCAACGAAGCTTTTCAACGAGTGGATCTATCTGACCAGTGAGCACGAAAAAACTCTAACGAAGATCGGGAAACAGATCTACCAGGCCTTTATCGTCGAGCAGGTCGAGGACTTACCTTCACTGGAGATGTGCCGCGAGGTTTCCCAAGTCTTTTTTGAAGCCCGAGAAACGCGCAAAGAGGCCGAAGAAGAACTCAAGCGCAAGACCGTCGGAGAAGAGCCCGTGATTCCAGGCCTGGAGGACGGAACCCCCGAGAAGAAGGCTGACACGCGCTCAAAGTTTCAGGCCCAGCTAGCCAAAGCTAGCAAACACGCCCAGTTCGGGCTCCAGAAACAGCTGTTCAAGTTTGTCATCAACCAGAACCTGGCTGGTTTTAAAGACCAGGTGGAGGCTCTTTCCAGAAAGTTGGGCGAGCGGGCTGTAGTGATGGTTGACCGCCCCGTTCTCAACGATCCCAAACATCTCGATCTTGTGAAGCTAGCCATCCGCCTCGAGAAAGAGTCTGACGCCAAGTGGAGGGAGATTGTCGACGCCACCGAGGGCCGCAAAGGAGCTGGTCAATCGTTTCACACCAGCCTGATGTCGTTCGGCATGAGCTTTCTCAACTATGCTCGCGATTCTCGCCTGAAGCCTCTGGTCGACAAATTGACCAACTACGACTACAAAGCCGAGCGAGAGAAGCTGGTCAAACGGTTCCGAGAGACGAGATCTGGGAACGACGACGAACTCCAGCAACTTGAAGAACAAAAGCCTGAAGAGATGAGGACCGAAGATTTAGTCGATCAGATGCAGTCTCTCGAACAAGAGTATCTCACTCCAGTCGAAGTACCTGAGCCTGAACCAGAACCGGTCGAACCTGGCGAGCCTGATATGACTGCCGAAGAGCCCGCTGCTCCAGAGCCACCCCCCAGGTCACCCCAGCCGGCACCGATGTCTGTCCCGTTCCAAGCCCAAACAGCTCAAACCCCTCCACCGGCTCCCTCTTTGATCGGCGGCCGTCGCCCTCAGCGCCCCCAGTCTCAGCCAGCCGTCTCCCCGCCAAAGCCACCTGAACCGCCGACCCCTCCACCTGGTCCACCGATGACCGAGCTTCCTGACTTACCCCAGCCAACTCGCCCACCCATATCCGAGCGCCGCATCGGAATGAATCCCCTTGGCCGCCCTCCGCTCGAGCCCCCACCGCTGCCTGAGGACCTCGAAAGAGAACTGCCGCCACCGCCCAGCGACCCTCTTCAAAATTTGAAAGAGCCTCCCGCTCGGAAAGAGCGACCCCCCCTCTCCGAGCGGCGAGCCCAAAGAGGCCTTCCCGAACCGCCACCTCGTAAAGAGTTACCGCCTCCCCCGGGGCGAGGGCCTTCTTAACCTCCAGGGCGGATGGTTAACCTGACCAGGATCATTGCCTCCCCCAACACCTCGAAATAGACTGATGACGATCAAAAGACAGGAGGACTTTCCATGTTCGACCTCTGTACCGTTGCCCTCGATGGCTCGACCTTAGCCGAAAGAGCTTTGATGAGCGCCGCGGCTTTGGCCCATTCCCAGGAAGGCCGCCTTCGCCTGGTTCAGGTTTTACCGGATCTGGTTCCTTTCGAATGTGGCCACGACGTCGTGGAGCACGCCTGGACCGATCACGACAGGGCCAAAGTGGTAGACTATCTCAACCAGGCCGGCAAGAATTTGGGCCTCCCTGTCGAGGTGATGACCCCGACCGGCGACCCTGTCAACGAGATCCTCAAATCAGCCGAGGGCTCTGACCTTCTGGTGATGACCAGCCACGGTCGGACCGGCTTCGAGAGACTGATCCTGGGAAGCGTCACCGAGAAGACCATCAGGAATGCCGAATGTCCTGTCTTAGTGGTGCGGGCTCAGAACTTCCAGCCCGACCAGATCCATCGCGTTCTGGTTCCCCTGGACGGGTCCCAGCTGGCCGAGAAGGCTTTGCCCCTGGCTCAGGCCTTCGCTCAACTCAATCAGGCCACCATCGTGCTGGCCAGGGTGCTCGACGCGGGCCAGGTCGATCAAACCCTGCCCTCGGTCTTGGCCGGGCGAAAGGACTACTTTCGCGAGATTCAGACCTACCTGGACCAGGTCGGGGAGCAGCTCGATGGCCTGGATTGGGAGACCCATTGCCAAGTCGGCTCCCCTGCTCGGGCTTTGCTCAGCCTTTCCCAAACTCACAACATCGACCTGATCGTGATGAGCACCCACGGGCACTCCGGGCTCAAACGTTGGGTCTGCGGGAGCGTGGCCGAGAATGTGTTACGGGGCTCACACATCCCCGTTGCCCTGGTGCCTCAGAAGAAAGAAACTTAGGACCCGGTTCCCGCCACAGCTCAGCGCAAACTTCGCTTCTTAACCTCGGGCTGGCCTGGCTGCCAGGTCTCGAGGAGGATGACCATTTCCTGGTCCTGACGTTCTTGAGCGATGCGGAGCGGACTGCGGCCGCGTTGGTCTCGTGCTTCGCGACTGGCTCCAGCAGCCAACAGGTGGCTGGCCATAGGCCGATTGCCCATGAAGCTCGCTTTATGAAGAACGGTCATCCCCTTCTTGTCTGGCTGCTCTAGGCTGGCCCCGGCGGCTAACAAAACGTCGACATTGACCATCTGGTCCGCTTCCACAGCGTGGTGCAAGGCGGTACGGTGGCGATGGTCGGCTAGCTCGTGACGACTCCCTGCTTCCAGCAAAGCTTGGACGTCTTTGGGTTGACCGTAACGAGCAGCCATCATCAGGGCTGTTTCCCCCAGTTTGGTGGCTCGCTTCGGGTCGGCTCCCCGGGCCAACAGCTCGGCGGCCAAAGCCGAGCGACCTTCACTCAAAGCCCGAATCAGGGGAGTCGCTTCAAGCCTGTCGGTAGCCTCCAGGTCGGCTCCATGATCGAGCAACAGCTTGGCCACCGCGAGGTGACCGTGAAAAGCGGCCACGTGGAGAGGAGTCACCCCGTCTTGAACCTGATGGACTCTCTCAGGCTTCTCTTCCAGGAGCTCTAAGACTCTCTTACTGTCCTGGTCACGAACCGCTTGGTGCAGCGTCTCGGCCCAGCCAAGACCGGAAACCAGCAGAAACAAACATACCAAAATACGCATCTCAGGCGCCCTCTGCGACATCGAAACGGCTCCTCCTGCGACTGGAGAGGGTGACTCCGGCGACGATTCCCAAGGCTGTGAGATTGGTGAGCAGAGCACTTCCTCCAAAACTGGCTAAGGGAAGGGGTAAACCGACCACAGGAGCGAGTCCGATGGTCATAGCCACGTTGACCACCAACTGGAAGGCCAGCATCGTGGCCACCCCGGAAGCGACCAGGGAACCGAAAAGATCGGGAGAGAGGTGGGCGGCCCGGAGAATCGAGAGGAGAAGCAGCCCGAACAGCACCAAAAATCCCGCACAACCTAGAAGACCCAACTCTTCACCGATGACCGAGAAGACGAAATCGGTCCAGTTCTCAGGCACGAATCCGTGCTGGGTCATGTGACCTTGGAACAACCCTTTCCCGTAGACCCCTCCCGACCCGATGGCCGTCTTAGACTGAACCAGGCTGTAACCCATCCCCATGGGATCGAGTTCGGGTTGGCGAAAAATCAAGAGCCGATCTCTTTGATAATCTTTGAGAAAATGGGGAATGATGGCCAAACCGCTGGCGATCAGTCCTCCCAAAAGCCAGGGAGAGGCTCCCGCTACAAACACCATCACGAGACAGATGGCCACCACCACCAAAGCCGTTCCCAGGTCCGGTTGAGCGGCGATCATCAAGAAGGGAAGTCCGGCGATCAGAAAGGCCCCCAGCAACGTCTTAAGTCGCCCAGCCGGTCGACCCTCCTCGTCACTCTGACGGGCCAGAAAAGCAGCCAGAGCCAACACCACCGCCAACTTGGCGAACTCAGACGGCTGAAAGGCTCCCAGCGGACCCAGCGAGATCCAACGCTGGGCCCCATTGGCACTCTGGCCCACGCCGGGAAGAAGGACGGCTCCCAGTGTGGCCAGACTAGCCCCGTAGACCGGAACTGAGAGCTTTTGCCAGAGGCGATGATGGCCACAAGCCAGCAGCAGAGCCAAGGACCAACCGAGGACCAAGAAGAGAGCCTGTCGGTCAGGGTCGGCTTGAGCACCCGACCAACGGGTAGCTGACAACAGCGCCAGGTAGCCAAGGCCGGAAACCCCCAGCGCCGAACTCAACAGGGGATAATCGAGACAAGCGAACAGGGACGGCTTGCGAGACTTCATCGCAGCGCCCCAAAATAGTGGTCGATCACTTTGCGCACGATAGGCGCGGCGTTGCCTCCTCCGTAGCCCCCCGACTTCTCCAGGAAGGCCACCACCACAATCTCGGGTTGGTCATAGGGCGCGAACGAGACAAACCAGGTGTGGTTTCGTCCCTGAAGGTTGGAAACCTGAGGGCTGTTCTCGACCGTTCCCGTCTTGCCAGCAACTTTGACCAAAGGAGAGTCGCAGCTCACCGAGGTGCCGTAGGCGACCGCACCCCGCATTCCCTGACGAACCCAGGCAAGGTGCTCGGGTTCTACGGGGAGCTCTCGCACCGGTTCGGGCTCGTGACGAAACAAGACTCGCCCGTCTTCATCGACAATGGTCTCCACCAACTGCGGCTTGACGACTTTACCGCCGTTGGCCACAGCTGCCGTGACAACGGCAATTTGAAGGGGGGTGACGAGCAAGAACCCCTGACCGATCGACATATTGACCGTGTCCCCGTCATACCAGCGGTCACTGAGAACCTTCTCCTTCCAAGCCGGGCTCGGCAAGAGACCTCCCGTCTCCTCAGGCAGGTCCAGACCAGTGGGTGCCCCTAAACCGAAGGCGGCGCAGAATGAACGCAAGTTTTTGATCCCCATCCGGTGCCCGAGACGATAGTAAACCACGTCGCACGAGTGGGCGATCGAATCGACAAAGTTGATCCCACCGTGGCCCGAGCGGACAAAGCAGTTGGCCCCCAGGAAATTCCCACCACAGTAAAAGTGAGAGCCACCCTGGCAAAGATGAAGCTGAAGGGCGGCGCTGCCCGTGACCATCTTGAAGGTCGAGCCAGGGGAGAAAGCCGAGGCGAAGGCGCGACTGATCATGGGGTAGTTCCGGTCTCCCAGTAGAGCCGCGTATTCCTTGGGCTCGATCCCGCGAGCAAAAGGTGCCGGGTCAAACTGCGGCAAGCTCGCCAAAGCTAACACTCGACCGGTCTCGGCTTCTAGCGCCACCACCGCG
>CAYRFU010000078.1:0-21995 GCA_964423525.1 uncultured Burkholderiales bacterium
GGGCTGAGCCCCCGCCTGGAGGAGGGCTTTCAGCACCTCGGGCTGGTCGGCTTTGACGGCCGCGAAAAGAGGCCGCTCGCCACCCACCGGAGTCTTCTGCTCGGGGTCGGCTCCGGCCTCGAGCAGCCTGAGGGCGAGTTCTGGATGACCCTCTTCCAAAGCGGTCGACAAAGGGGTGGCGATGGTGGTGGACTGATCGAGGTCCGCTCCTGCTTCGATCAGCAGTTCTAGAATCTGTCGTTGCCCCTGGCGGGTGGCCTCGTGGACGGGGCTCCCCAAAGGGGTGCGCAAATTGATGTCTGCCCCCATCGCGATCAGGCGCCGGACCGTCTCCACTCGGCCGGTGCCTACAGCCCACACCAACGATCCTTTCAGATAGTCCCCCTCGGCACCGGCCTCGATGAGTAAGCATTTCATCTTGTCGTCACGGTGATGGGCTAAATCGAAGAGGGGTTTTCTCTGGTGGTGAAGGTTGGGATCGGCTCCTTCCTCGAGAAGGGTTTGGGCCCGGCGATGATCGCCCTTCTGGACGGCCCGTAGCAGTTGCAAATCGAGTTCGTTGGTCTTCCCCTTTTTGGCCATTTCAAGGGGTTTTAGGCGTCTGCTGAGCTCCCCTCCCGGAGGAGACTCCATAAACTTCAACGGGAGTTTCTCGGCCTTTCACCTTCTCGATGGCGAGAGGAGCCAGGGGGAAATCGCCTTGGAGACAGTCGACCGTCTCCTGAGAAAGAAGGATGTCGGCTTCCAGAAGGCGGGTTAAAGCCTCGATACGAGCGCAAAGATTGACCGTATCTCCTACCACCGTGTAGTCTCGACGCCACTGAGAGCCGACTGCCCCTAAAACAAGCGGGCCGGTGTGAATTCCGACTCCGAAAGAGAGGCCAGGCAACCCCTCTTCAGCCAGCTCCCGGTTGAGTGCGAGTAGTTTGTTGCTCATAGCCTGAGCCGCTCTCACCGCTCGATCGGCGTGGTCATCCTGAGCCAGAGGCGCCCCGAAGACCGCCATGATGGCATCGCCAATGTATTTATCGAGCATTCCCCCCTCGTCCATGATCGGCTCGGTCATGGTCTCAAGAAACCGGTTCAGGATGGTGACCACTTGAGCCGGGGTCAGGCGCTCTGACAGAGGCGTAAAACCTCGAATATCAGCGAACAAGACGGTAGCGGTCTTCTCTTGCACCTCGCCCTCGAGAAGGCCAGGATTTCGTTCGATCTCCTCGATTAACTCGGGCGCCAGGAAGCGACTTAGCCTCGCTTTTTGGATCGACTCCGTCAGGAGACCGAGCAAACTGCTCACCAACAGGCCCACCGCCAGACTCGTGAGAGCGAGGCTAGCCAGGCTGAGAACGGAGAGGTTGTTGACATAGTTGGGAAGGGCGTAGGTTCTGACCATGGTGAGTTGGGCAAAAGACGCCAAAATGCCGACCGTCAAGACAGCCGCATAGCTGTACCGCAGCCCGGCTAGAACGATGGTCAAGTTATAGAACAGAAGAGGGTTGACCAGGCCCTGATTGCCTGGCAACTGGGTGACCATGAATCCCGCTGCCACCCACACGACGCCCACCTCGATGGCGGCCAGAAGATATTTGCGACCGGCCCAGTAAGGCGGAGATTGAGAAAGATAAAGCTGGAGGAGGCCACACCCTATCAGGGCGATGGCCAGAGTGGTGACTAATCCTAATGTGCTCTTGAAGGGAGCTAACTCTAAAACCAGGTTGGCTCCATGGAGCACGAAGCCACCTAAGAGAAACAACGCACGGACGGCATTGATGACGCGCTCGTTGCGAGTTTCTAGTTCTTGCCGAGTCTCTTCAAGCACGCTGGAAGGCGCTCAGGCCCCGACCGGTTCGAGGTGTCCCCAGCGCAAAAGATCCTCAACGGTCTCCGCGAGCGTCTCTTCAAAGCTTCGAAACGTCAGGCCCAGGTCGTTTTGGATTTTGCTGTTGTCGAACTTGGGCCGCCGCCCCAGGTTGGTCCTTAAGAACTGAGCTGTGCCTTTAGGCTGAAAATAGGTGCTGAGGCGGACCAAAACATCGCCGGCCGGACTATCTAGACCGATTTTCGGCAGAGGGTAATCGGTATATCCCATCTGATGGAGCGCCTCCACCACTTCTCGCATGGAGCGAGTCTCGGCGGCACAGACATAGCGGCCACTAGCCTCGGGCTTTTCGAAGGCGCGTCGGTGGGCGATGGCCACATCGCGCACGTCGACCAGACCCCAGGCAACGTTGACGATACCCGGAAGCTTTCCCGCCAAAAGGTCGAGGAAGACCCGGTTGGAAGTGTTGAGAGAAGGTGTCAGTGAGGGCCCAATTACCAGAAACGGATTGATGACCACCAGATCGAATTCGGGTTGCTGGCTCTCGACGAAGTCCCAGGCGGTCCGCTCGGCCAGGGTTTTGCTGTAGTAGTATGGGTTACGCTCGAGGGAGGACTTTTCGTTCCAGTCCTGCTCGGTGAGGATGTGGTCATTCTCGGGCTCGTCGGTGATGGCGGCCATCGACGAGGTGACCACGAGTCGTTTGACTCCGCTGGTCTGGTGGCAGGCTTCTAGCACCCCCTGAGTGCCCTTGACGGCCGGATCGACCAGATCTTGCTGGGGATCTTTTACCGTGAGCACATAGGGGCTGGCTGTATGCAAGACATATTCGCACCCCGTCACGGCCGATTCGAAGGTGGAAGGGTGGGTCAGGTCGGCACTCACCAGCTCCAACCGTTGGGCCGCTCCTGGAAGGTCTCGCAGAAAGCGATATTTGTCGGGCTTTTCGGCGTCGCGAACAGTGCCCCGCACGCGATAGCCACGATTGAGCAGGTCGCTCACAATCTGGGAAGCCACGAAGCCGGAAGCCCCGGTGACACAGACGGGACTCTGGGTGACGATATCCATGAACGGCGTTTCGTCCCCACCATTCTCCAGCCTGCTGCAAGCCTTAGAGCTTGATCTTGATCTTCCGATCGAGTCCGGGAATTCTGACCGGAGAGTCGAGTTCGATCTGCTGGGGAAGGCGAACGGGAATCTCATCGGGCAGCTTCAGGGGCAGCCCGACCGCCACCACGATAGGGGTGACCTGGGGATTCTGGGGAGTTCCTGAAAAGGTCACCCCGGTGACCCGAGCGGTAGCCGCTCGCTTCAAGACATCAGAGACTCCCGGTAGTCTGAGGACGTTCTCGGAGGCGGCGTCAGCCAAACTCGCGTCGTAAGGCTGGTCCAAGTCTAGTCGGCCACTGAGCTTTTGACCGGCCGTCAGGCGAAGCTGTCCGCTCCCCAGCTGAGCCCTGCGATAGACCAGATTGCGAATCGGCCCGTCGAGTTCTAAAACGGGAACCGAGGGAGACCCCCCCAACACCATGGAACCGTGAAGGTTGGCCGAGACCTCAGGAGGTGGCGAGGCCCCTCCCACCTGCATCAGCTGAGCGAGGCTCTGACCAGTCAGTTGGGTAGCAAAATCCAAAGAGGCCTGATTGGCCTTGCCCTTCACGACCAGAGGAGGCTCAGTCGCGACGGTCAGCTTCTCAACTTGGAGAAACCGGCCGTCATAGACCGCCCGACCCGCCAGGGCGGGAACGGTAGCCTGGCTCAGGCTGGCTTCGAGGCCGATCCCCTTGGGGTGGCTCTGGGCTTGGACCTCAACCACTCCGCGCAGGCCTGGGTAAAGTTTGGCCAAAGGCGCCACCGAGCTGGCCTGGAGCTGGCTCAGTTGAGCCTCGAAGTCGGAGGCGGAACGGCCTGTCAGCTTGAGCTGGGCCGAGCCCAGATGGGTGGTGCCAAAAGCCAGGCCGCTGCCTTGACCTTGGAAGCTGGCCCGGGTCGATTCACGACTGCCCGAAAATTCGAATTTACCCGTCAATTGGCCAGCCAGGCTGGGGGCCCCGGGCACCAGGCTAAGAAGAGTCTCGATCGGAAATTTGTCCAGGGTGGAGCCCAGGGTCAATGTCCCTTTGTCGGTGGAGAAGCTGCCCGTCACCACGAGAGGGGGCTTGGTTTCCAGGCGCAACGACCGCAGTCGAGCCTGGTCCTGCTCAACCAGAAGGTCAGCCGCCAGGGTGGGAAGTCGGCTTTGACCGTATTGACCCTGAGTCAGGGTGGCCGTGAGAGTTCGCTTCTCTTTCTGCTCCAGCTGAGCTGTCAGGGTGCCAGAGAGACCTGGCACAGCTTCGGCCAGGGGAGGGAACTGGCTGACCTTCAATCCCTCTACCGTAAGAGTAACCTGGCCGGGACTGATCCTGGCTGCTAGGGGGACATTCCCGAGTTTTTGACCCTCATACACCAAAGCCGTCACTCGACCTTGAAAGGACCCCTCGGGAGCCTCGGGGGTGCCTGTCAAGCTAAGCTGGCCTGAGGCCTGACCTTCGATTTTCAAAGGAAGGGGCAGGCTTTCGAGCTTCAGCTTCTCGGCCTCACCCTGAAGCGCCAGGCGGTCGGGCTCGACCATTCCTGCCAAGGTCAGGGGGGGACTGGTGGGCAGCACCACCTTCTCAACCTCGTAGCGGTCTCCCCGCACTCGAATCGAGCCGTGAAGGCGACCCAGGTCCTGACCCTCGTAGCTGACCTGAGGGTAGTCAAAGGTCACCGCAAAGTTCGGCATCGTCCCTTTCAGGGTCAAACTACCGGCGCCTTTCAGAAGGGATTTGAGCTGAGGAACGCTCTCCAAGGCCAGGCGGGGAATGGTCGCTTCCACCTCCTCCCCTTTGAGGTTGACCCCGATGGTGCCCAGGGCGAGCTGTTGGTAGCTGGCTTCACGGACTTCTCCGGCAAACGAGAAAGCCGGTTGGGCGGCCGTCCCCCTGACCTCGGCGGTCCCGAACAGGAGGCCTCCGAGAGGGGCGGACGGGTAAAGCGTCGCAAGACTTTGCCCCTCCAGGTCCGTTTCAAATTCGAGCTGTCCGGACTCTAATAGATAGCGACCGCTGGCCACCACAGGCGGCTCACTGACCATCACCTGAACCGGCTCGAGCACGAGGGCCTCCGCGGTCAGGCGGCCCGTGCCCGAAAGCTTGGGCAAAGTCTCAGAGCCTGAGAACTGGAACCTGCCAACAGGCTGATTCTCTTGATTGCGAGTGAGTTCCACTTGAAGATGACCCCCCTCGATGTCGGTAGCGACCGCCAACTCATCGAGCCGGGTCCATCCGCCTTTGGCCACCACTTCCACCGAGGCCAGGGGGTAGCCGCGTAAAAAGCCTTTCTCGGCCTGCAGATGGGCTACCACTCCCTCTTCCCAGCTCAATTCGCCACTGGCCCCAAGACCAGTGGCTTCAACCCCTACTTGCTGAGCCAGCCAGGCGCCATCAAGATAGGAAAGAGTCAGGCGCATTTCCTCTAGCAGAACTTTCCCCTGAAGACGCTCGCGGTCGCCTTCGAACACCGCTACTTTCAGCGGCTCCCAGCCTGAGACTTGAGCCCGAAATCCCTGACCCTTCACTTCGAGAGCGAGCTGCTCTCCAACAGTCGCCTGAAATTGGAAGGGCTGTTCTTGGTAAGAGAGAACCCCGTCGGTTACCCGAAGCTCCTTGTGGTCGTAGAGAATCAGGGCCACCACCTTCCAATCGGAACTTTCGAGTTCGACCTGGCCCTGGGTGGGCAGAGCGGCGGTGAGGTCGAATCGAGCTTGGGCCTCGCGACCCTCAAAGCCAGCTTGAACCTCGCCTTGAAGGCGGCCCTCGGCCAACTTGGCCTTTCCGGTTAGACGGATGTCTGGGGCTCCCACGGTCGCCAGCGAGAACTGCTTCAATTCGGCCTCGAGGATCGAACCGAACTGGAGAGCGACCTTCTGATCGTTTTGTTGAACCTCGAGGCGGTTGTTAGCGAAGCGACCGCTCAAGTTCTCCCAACTTCGCTGGCCGTAGTGCAAGGTGCCACGCTCGAACTGCACCGGCGGGGCTGGACCCTGAGACTGAGAGGTCAAGCCTTCGAGGCGCTCGGGGTCAAGGGTGATCACCGGAGCCTGGAAATCGATGTTCTGGACATCGGGCTGACCTCGTAGCAACGAGCCCCAGGTGAAATCGACTTGAGTGGTTTCTGCTCGCAGAATCTCAACCTCATCCTGGCTGACGGTCAAGCCGTGGATGGTGGCCGAACCTCGCCACGAGAGGGCGTAATCGTGGAACTCGACCTGCTTCGAGAGAGCCCTGGAGAGCACCGATTGGAGCAGGTCTTTGTCGAGGCGAGAGGAGCCTATCCCGTAGATTGCCAGAGGTAGCGCTAGAAGAAATCCCAGCACTCCCAGCGCCCCGAGCACCCGGGGCCAGTTGAGTCGATGTCGAGAGCCAGCCACTCTTGAACTATATTCTAAGTTGGGACTCGGCTCAAGGTGCGGGACTGTTTACCTGGTTGTAACTTTCAGTTCGGTTCCAACGGCCATTCTGTCCAAGATGGTCGTCAACCCGCTTGCAGGAACCCGAACAATCCCCCAGATCCGTCAGCCTCAGGAGGCCGCTACCCCAGCCCCTCAAGTGACTCCGACGGACTCCTTTGAGTCGGGCTGCTGTCAGGGCATCGTCTCGTGGCTCGAACGCCAATGGAAGGCGGTCAAAGAGTGGGCTGCCGACGTGGCCCAGACGGCTGACACGGTGGCCAATGTCGCCCCCAGCGTGGGCTCGCTGGTGGCCGCTCGGGAGTTGGCTCGTTTCGAAAGCTGGATTTACGGGACGGAGAGGGTCAGCGCCGTCGACTGGCTTAAGGACCGAACCCCCAGACTGTTCGCCAGCAATGGGTCGGCTTTGCTGGAGATCTTGTCACCCAGGCTAGAGGACGCGGTCGGTCTCTCGCTCCCCGGTTTGCTTGAGGTGGAAGAAAATTTCTACACCGCTCTGGCCCCGGTTCGCGATGACAACGGAGTCAAGGCCGTAGCCCCCTACATCCAAGCCCTGGCCGCCAAGCCGTTTCGGGGACCCCGGGCCCGCCAACCGGCTTTCGTTTTTCTTGGGGACCAGCGCTAAGCCTTGGCCCAGACGATTATGGACCTTTGGAACGGGGACGACCGACCTCCCCAGAACCCTTTCGAGGAAGAGGACGAACGTTCTCAGGTCTGGACCACCCTGGTGGAAATGGAAAGAGAAGGGCAGATCCCGGTCTTCGTGGACCTTGACGGCAACACGTTTACCTTCAACGCTACCGAATTCGTGGCCAAGAAGACGTTGGCTTCGATGTCGGAGCGCAACAATAATTTTGGGGACGGCTTCCTCGACACCGGGCTCTACTACAGCTGGTTAAACATCCGCCTCAACAGCAACTATCAGATTCTCGATCCCTGGCTCAAGACCACTCGTCCCGAAAGCCACGCTCGAATGGAGACCATCAAGACCAGTCTGACCCCTCCCTGGCTGGGTGGGGACGAACGAGGCATCGGACCCTGGCCCTCGGCCGCTGGAGTCCAAGAGGCGCACCCACAGGTCCTGCAGTTGGCCGAGTTGGTGGTCGAAGACCACAGCTGCCTGGAGGACCTTTGCCAGTTTGCCGACATCGCTATCGGACTCGACCGGGATGCTCTGACCGGCATCCAAACTTACTGGATCAAGTTGCTCCGAGAACTAGATGACGGAGCTCGTTTGGATGTGCTCAATCCGCTTGAGGTCGGTTGGATTCATCTGAACCTGGTCGCCCCCGACCATCCCGATTTTGAGAGGGTCTCGCCTTCTGATGCCCCTCTCCTCCAGGAACTTAAAGGGCATCCCACCCGGGTGAGTCTGTCACGCTATAACCGGGCCCTGGCCCTGGCCGAGGTGGTTGACCACACTCTCGACGGCCTGGGATTGAGTCAGCGGAGAGCGTTTGTGGCCCAGCTGAAGGACGGCATCCGACTCCATAGCCAGGAGCTATCTGCTCGCGACCAGAGAATGCTGGCCCTTTTCGGCGACGACTACGGGGGACTGCCAGTGGAAGAGATCCTCAGGGGCAGGTTCGATCGGGACAACTCCCAACGTCGCCTGGCTAAACTTCAGAGGGCTGTTCTCTCCAGTCCTCACCTCACCGAGCGACAAAGGATGGACGCCGAGGCTCACCTCTCCTTGATGGACTGGCTTATCAACGTCGACGTTCGCTACGGGGATGTGGACCTTGGGATCAGTCTGACAGAACCGATTTTTCGTGATGACGCTCTGGCCGTGGGCGAGTATTTCGACCAGTCCCCTCCCGCTAGGGTCACCCCGGTCGGCCCTCTCAAGCAGGTGCCTGTGGTGATCGGTAACGATACCGAGTTAGCCCTACCCGTTTCGGCCGTCTTTGAAGGGGGAGGAGGCAAAGGCTTCGCTTATCCGGAGGTGTTGAAGAACGTCGTGCGGGGACTGGAAGAATCGGGCGAAGGTTTCCACGTGGACGAATTTGTGGGCACCTCTTCTGGGGCTATGACGGCTGTTTTTCTGGCAGCCGGCTTCTCCCCGGGAGAGTTGCGCGACCTGCTGGCTCAGATCGATTTCAGAGACTTCAACTCTGACGCCGCCTGGCTGATGGGTGGGGTGGACCCCAAAGTCCGAGGCATCGACCGGACTGGTTTGTTCTCTCTCCAGAGGATGTATCAGACCATCTACAAGCTTCTGTCCGAGAAACTGGGGATCGAAGGTCGTCCCATTTTATTTCGAGACCTACCTCATCGCTGCACGATGGTCGCCACTCTTCTCAACACGGACCTTCCCCAAGACGATCCGCTCCTCAGGCAGGTCGACATCGATGGTCGCTTTGTCATGAGCACGGAAAGAACCCCGAATTTCGATGTGGTGGGAGCCATATGGTGGCCTCGACCTCCGTACCCGCCTATTTTCATCAACCTCAGATGGAGGTGGCTCGCATCGAACCCAATCCCGACGGGACTGAGTCTCTGCGACGCTACCGAATGCAGTTCGCCGATGGGGCGGTAGTTGACAATCTTTCTTTCTCGTCAGCCAAAAACGACACCGACGACAAGGCACTTTTTGTGCTGCCGGTCCATACCGAGGCGATCGGTCCCCTTACCGGTGCCATGGTCAGCCTCGACCTGCTCAACTTCGAGAGCGCCAATCTGCCTATTATCGACGCCCACAACCGACAACTTTATTCTGGCTTGGCCCCGGAACTCGGTCGCTTTCTGGCTCAAGCCAAGAGCCAGGGCACAGAGAGAGCGGTGCTGGCCTTCAACCTTTCGGGCCAGGATGAGCAGCCCTTGCCGGCTCTTCAAGGAACCACTCCTGGTCGCACCGCCCGCTACCATCAGTTGGCCCAAGACGAGGATTTCACCCTGCTTGATGCGGAACAGAGTCGAGAGCTAGTCACCGGGACTCTCGGTCCCTCCGACCTGACATCTCGATTGGCCAGTTCCATCTTTGATGCCTATGTTGATGGTTTTCAAGAAGATGACACCTTCGCCGAAGGGGTCTATCGTCCGGGCTTTCGCGAGGAGTCTGGAGTGTTGGATGTGGCCCGAGCCTCGGCAGCGGCTATCCTGGCCACCACTCCGGAGGAGTTCTATGCTCGCCTTTTCGAGAAGCATCCCGACTGGGCGCCCCCTCAGTAGCTTCTGCCGGAAGGACGAGCGATGAAGAATCGACGTCTGTTCTCGCGTCAAGCCTGTCGCCTGGAAGTCGTTTTTCAGGGCGATACTGGCCCCAGCGTCGGCGAGATTCACGATATCGCCCTGGGGGGGCTTAAAGCCCGCCTACCCCGTCCTCTCAAAAAGGGTCAGCGCGTTCACGTTGCCCCCGATGGAAGCACCCCTCTGACCTATGAAGTCCGCTGGCTGGAACCAGTTTTGGGCGGTTATGAAGTCGGGCTTCGCTACCCCAGCTCCTTGGCCAAATTTTGGCAATCGTGGGCAGCCGAGTTGTTGGCTGGCACCGACCTGAGTCACAGCGAGATTGTTGAGCGTCGCCGACAAGTCCGGCTGGAGTGTTGTCTGTTCGGTGAGTTTGAGATCGACGGCGAAGAGTTCCAGGGCGCCGTTCTCGACGTGGGCATCGGAGGCGCTCTGGTGGAAACGGCCTATCCCCTCGAGGAGTCAGACCAGGTGGAACTCACCCTCAACTCTCCCCTACGCGTTGGTGGCCTGGTCTGTCGCGTGGTGCGAGCCTTTAAGGACACCAGCCGTTTCGGGCTGGCCTTCGAGGACCTGAGGCCTCGTCACCGCCTGGCCCTGGCCAGACTGCTCGATTTTCTTTTGCCCCGCGGTCTAGCTGTAAACCCAGAAAGCCACACCAAAAAGAACAACGAAAGAGAAGATGAGTAGCAGCGGAAGGAGCAGGCTCCGCGAAGTCTTTGTCTGACCCTGAAGTCGGGCTGTCCACTCATCCACAAACCGTTTGGCCTCGTTCAGCTCGCTGTAGCTAAAGGCTCCCGTCTTTCTGTCGTTATCGGCGTAGAACAGCCAGGTGGCCGAACCGACCTCGACGGGGAGTATCAGGGCCGAGAGGGGAGAATCTCGCTCGATGTACTCAGTCCGACGATACTTCGGGTCTTTCTGGGTGTCGAGCACCAGGACCGGCTTCTTGTTTCGGCCGGCGTCGTGAAGCATTCGTTCGGCTAGCGCCTCCAGGCCGTCCTCCAAAGGATAACCCTTATTTCTCTTCACGGTCAGGCTTTTACCGTCGGTCACCACGATCATCACCCGGCGACTTTCCCCCAAGCCCAGAAAAAAGTCGGCCGCTTCGGTCACCAAGCACGCCTCAGGCGTTTGCGTTTCGCTCACCACGATCCCCCCTGCGAGATGTCCCAGGGTGTTCTCACCTCACCCCGGGGCCAGCTGACGCTATCAGATGAAAGTTCGCCGCCTGGTCGACCGGGACCCCCCGCTTGTTACAGCTGAGATCGTGATATGTTTCCTGAGGTTAACGGTTACAGATATCTCGGTATGTAGCGAGGAAGCTCGTAGCGCTCGGCTGGTGGGACCGGATTTTGAGCTTGCTCGGCCAGTTTCTTCTTGGCTTCGGCCACCTTCTCGGCTTTGATCTCTTGATATTGGACCTTCCAGCGCTCGTGATAGTCGGCCCTCTCGGCTTTCCACTGAGTCTGGTAATCTTCTTCTGAGATCTCTCCCAGGGCAAAAGCTTTGGTGGAAGGATACTCCGACCACACGTTCGGTTCCCAGGACTCGGTCGAGCCGCTGATGGCCTGGTGAGCTTTGGGGCCGATGGCCTCGCCCAACTTGAACAGCCCGGCCTCATAGTGTCGCCAAAAATTGGTGCGGCGCATCCAGCCGTTGTGCATACCGTTGGTCAAGCAATAATCATCGTCAGGATGCTTGTGATGCTGATAGTGAGGCTCCGGTGAGACGGCCAGCCCCACCTTCTGGAGCGCCTTCCTCATAAGAGGTGGATTCTTCGAGTGAGCGTAGCGATGGAAAGCGTGGGACAAATACATCCCCGTCAGGGCGGTCACCGTGAAGGCTCCGGCCACTGGGTTCATGGCCGAGCCGAAAACGGCAGCGCCGGCAATCGGAAAGATGGCCGCCTTGCCGGGATGACTCAGGTTGTGCCAGACGTCGGCCTCAGAAAGGTCGTGGGGCCAATCGTGATGAGTCTGAAAGATGTCGGCCATTTCATTGAGGAAGCCGTCGCCTTCAGCCGAGGGGTAGTTGTCGACGAAGTGGTGGTTGGTCGACGAACTTAAGTCGGAGTGCTGAAATTATCCTGAAAGTCGGTTTCTAGGGGAGCCCTTGGTATCGCTGATCGGCATCGTCTGGAATTCGTGATCGTTTTCGCTGGAATAGGCAACTCACCGGGTTCAAGAAAAAAGGCCCCGTGGTAGCGAGCGTTGGCTCGTGTCACGGGGCCGCCAAGCTCTTCGACGCACCCTTTCGACCGCGCTTCTACCGATGCCCGGGGTGGTTACGGGAAGCGGGCCCCTCGATCTTTCAATCGCCTCAGTCCAGAAAAAGACCGTTTCCGAGGTTGGGGCCCGCTTAGTTATCAAGAGATTCCAATAGCCGGACAACTCGACTATAGGCTTTTCCCACTTCTTCACGTGGAAGATTGATTCTCTCGCTCATCTCACGGTAGGTCAGGAGTTTGCCTTCTTCTAATCCGAGAACCAGACGTCCAACCTTCAGCTCCAATGGACTAAGTTCACCCGAAATCTTAGACAAGATTTTCTCGATCTTTTGGAGGTGATGTGCCTCCAATCTGGGCTCGCCATCTCCGTTCACGCTGCTTAATTTTTCTCCTCAACGGGTTTTGGCTTATCAGGGCCGCCACCGCTCGGATCGCCCTGTGTCCTCGGCGGTTGATTTGGGCTGCTCCGTCCGTTTATGTCTACAAGCCCTTCTAGCTAGTCTGGGAGGGCGACTTCCAGGAACTGGTCTCCGTCGAGACGGAAGCGAATCTGCTCAGGTCGCTCCGGCTCGAGATCGAGCAGGTCGACCTCGAGAATAGAGGCTTCCAAAATCTGATAGTTCCAGGGCGGAAGGTGATCGAGACTCCCGTAGATCCGCAGCCTGGTGTCTTCTGAGACTTTACTCCAGAAGCGGTCGCGAACCGGTCCATCCGCGAGCAGAGTGACTTGAGTCTTCAGGCGAAGCTGGACCGGACTGTCGGGGCAAAGTAAGCAATATTCGGCCCGAGGGTCGCGGCTAAGTTGCTCGCACTTGGCGTCGGTGGCGTCGCAGGCCGAATAGAGAAGGTGTTTGACCACGTTAAAGCCACATACCCGCACAGTCCGAACGCGAGCCCAGCCATCGCTGTCGGCGGTGGCCAGCCAGGCGTTGGGAAAGAGGGTTCCGTTTCGGATTCGATGAAACGTTTTGACAACTCTCTCGGGCAACACGCTGGGCTCTTACGACGATTGTCTCAGATCGCCTACATCTCGAGAGAAAACGGGGGAGGAAAGACGCTGTGAGCCAGACAGATCCTGTTACTCGTGCTTTGAGGAGAATCCTCAACGAGACCCGTCAAGATCGGGTTTGCCGTTCACTGCTTGAAAAGCGAGACTCGCCGATCCTATTTCCCTTTTTGGGTTCGAGGCAACCAACCTATTTCTTTTTAGGCGCCTGTCCTGTGGGCTACGACGAAGAAGGCGTTCCCGAGAAAGCTGATGAGTACCTGGAATTCGCGACCGGCTACTTCGAACGCGACGACACCGACAAAGGTCCGTTCGTTCATTATCTGCCCTTCACGGCCAATCATCACGAAGACTACGCCGTCTTCGGGCAAGTCTCGGCCCTGGCCAACCTTGTGCCGATCCCGGCTCGGCGAACCTCTGAGTTGCAAAGCCCCATGCTCGATCAGTGCTGGCCTCGCTGCCAGCAGTTGGTAGAGGCGGTAGGGCCGAAGCTCGTACTCTGTCACGGGGCTACCACTTGGAAGTATCTGGCTGGTCTCGAGGAAAACCGGGAGGCCATTTTTAGCCAACTCCCTGACAGCCATCGCAAGCCCCTCAAGGAAGTCTACGCTCAGCTTGAGGGAGCGGCCCTTCCTTTTAAGAGTGCCTGGAAAGGAAGCGAGCGGGAGTACTGGTTTTTGCCTTTGCCACACCTGGGTAAGTCTGCCCCGGGCAAGTTTGAGCGAGAAAAAGGGCCTGGCTGCCCTCGACCAGGCTCGTCGCCTCTTGTATGATAAATCTAATCGAAGCCGTGTGAGAGTAAGGAGAGTAGCAAACTGAGCGGAAATCGAGTTATTCTTGTATTAGTGGGGGCAGCTTTGATAGCTGCCTCTGTTCTTTCCTTTGTCATGGCCAGGCCCGACGAGAACCTCGATGGGGCGGAGCTTCGAGTTCGTCTAGGAATCGAGCTTCCCGACCAGGCCCAAGAGGTTCGGAGTTTGACTTTCAAAGGGGTCACCTTCGCTCGCTTTCACATCAGCCCGTCGGACTTTGACGTCTGGTCCCAAAGGTTACCCGCCTTCGAGCCTGAGTTGAGGCCGCGCGGCATGGAACTCAAGCTCGATCGAGACTGGTGGTTGCCAAAGCAGCTCAGCCAGGTTCAGGGCCTCGAGTCTGAGGGGTTGTCGGTGATGGCAGGGGAGGACGGAGAACGGGTCCTGGTCTACTTGTTCGCCGCCGAAGCACCCAGCGGGGTTTCCCGGCAAGACGCCGAAAGCCCCGAGGCTGGAGGTGCACGATGACAAAATTCGCATATTTTTGTGGTCACGAACAGTGGCAACCAGAGCAACTGGTCGAACACGCTTGTTTGGCTGAAGAGGCCGGTTTTGACATGGCGGTCGTGTCAGAGCACTTCCACCCCTGGGTCGACGATGCGTCAGCCTCAGGCTTTGCCTGGTCCACCATCGGGGCTATGGCTCAGGCCACCAAGACTCTCCACTTCGCCACGGGAGTGACGACCCCGCTGTGGCGCTATCACCCCGCTCTAGTGGCCCAGGCTTCGGCCACGCTAGACCGACTTTGTGGTGGCCGTTTTAACCTGGGCGTGGGGACGGGTGAAAATATCAACGAAGGTCCCCTGGGTTACGATTTTCCGAAGTACAAAGAGCGCAACGCACGCATGACCGAAGCCCTCGAGATTATGAGGCGACTCTTGGATGGAGAGAAGCTGACTTACAAGGGAGAGTATTACCAAACCGACCGGGCCAAGCTCTACAGTCCTCCCCTCGGTCCGGTGCCGATCTGGATGGCGGCCGGTGGGCCCAAGTCGGCCACTCTGGCGGGCCAGAAGGCTGAAGGGGTCATCGTTTCGGTCAAGGACCCCCAGGTGATTATGGAGAGGGTGATCGAACCGTCACGCCAGGCGGCTCAAGAGTTGGGGCGGCCTCAGCCCAAAATTTTAGCCTCTCGCTGGTCGATCTTTGCCGATAGTGATGACGAGGCTTGGCAGGCTCTCTACTCCTGGCGGGGGTTGAGAGCCCCGGGCAGACTCGAGGCTGTTGACCCCAAAGACCTGCGCGAGAGAGCCGACCAGCTTCCTCGCGAAGAGGTGCTTGGCCGCTACTCCCGGTGCCACTCGGCCCAGGACATAGTCGACGTCTACACCCCTCTGGTGAAAGAGATTGAGGCTGACGTCATCACCATTCAGATGGCTGCGGTGGACCAGCCTGGACTGATCAAGTTGGTCGGTGAGAAGGTTCTGCCCAAACTTCGAGAGATGGTTCACGCTAAAGTTTAACTAGCCCAGCAAAGACCGACTGGACCAGGTAGCGAGTCCTGCATTGGCGAGGAAGAAAAGGATGAGCCAGGGGTGATGGCCCGGCATTTCACTGGCTTTGTCGAGAGCTTCTTCAACCAGTCCGTGCAGACTTCCATCGACCTCTTTTAAGGTTTCGGGGTCTCTCATGTAGTGCCTAGCGCCCTCAGCCAGATATTCGTCCAGGTTGGTCAGGCCGTAGTGGGAGTTGACCGGCTGACCGCAGCGGTGAGCCTTCTGAGCAGCCTCGTAGGACTCGGCCAATCGGCTTGACCAGTCTTGGTAGAACTCCGGGGCGGAGCGCTGGAGGTGGTGCATGATGGAGTGGCCGACTTCATGCGGCACGGTGCCCAGTCCGAGGGCTTCGTGGTCGACCTGCATCAGGCCGTTGGCGCGGAAATGAAGGCCATTAGAACCGTCAATCCATTTTTCGATGTCGGTGTCGGCCGGCATTCGAACCCGATCGCCGGAGGGGAGTTCGACATATCTGACCGGGGCTGGAACCACGGCGAACTGGTGCATGTCGAAGGCGATCATGTCGGGATCGGCTTCGGCTGCGGCTAGGGCCTTTTGAAAGTGCCCTAGAGCCGGGCCGGTCTGTGTTTGAAGCGCCTCTCGCTGCTGGGTCAAAGCTGCTTTTTGGGCCTGGTTGATGCGGTCTCCGTTGGCAGCCACAATGAGTTCTCTTGCCTCTTTTCTCTCGGCTGGCGTCTCGGCTCCGCTCATGAAGATGAGCGTTTCGAGCGTGACTCTCTGATGCTCGGGAAAGTCCGAGCCGAAGGTCGCTTTAATGATGTCCAGACGGTTGTTGCGAGCCTCATAGAGCTGGTTGTTGAGGCGGACCAACTCGGGGTCCGGCTTCGGAAAAGGTTGGGCGTCAAGGGGAGTGGGGTTGGCTGGGGCGGCCTCGCAGCTCGACTCGATAGGCACGTGCCCGGCCGCCATCCCCAAACCGAAAGGATTGGGGTGGCTTCGCTGATACAGCCCCAGTTCGGCCTGGGACTCAGCCACCGCTCGATGGCTAGCTTGGAAGGCCGGGTCGCCCAAGAGTTCATCTCCCGTTTGGCGCAGTTCGGTCGCTCGCACAGCGGCTTCGGTAACAGTGAGTTGTTTGGCGGGGAACCCGCTGGCTCGGATAAGGTCGAGAACTTCCCCGGGAGTTTCGGTGATATGGAGGCGGGCGTCGTTGTGGGCGATGAAGGCGAGCGTTTTGGAGTCAAATCCTGACAGTTTTTCTCGGACCACTTGTTCCTGTTTCGGAGTGACGTCTTGGTCTTGGCTAAGGAGACGGTCGACCGGGTCACTCACCAGGGGAAGGGCAGTGTGAACGCACATCCAAGCCGAGAAAAGGGCTGAAGCTCCGGCGAGGAGTCCGAGGGCTTTGTGGCCGATTCTTGAGGGCTGACTTGCTGGAGCGCGAACCTCACTAACATCCTGAGGAGCCTCAGCTGAAGCTGGCTCTGGCTTTGGTCGCGGGCCGAGCTTTGGCAGGTAGACCCGACCGTTTTCCGGGATACTTCGGAGCATCTCCTGGAAGATTCCTCAGGTTGGAGGGAATTTCCTGGCCAACCGGGAGGAGCAGGCCAGGCTGCGCCGCCGGAGCAGGCTAGATTGGAGGGAATTATCTGGCTTTAACCCCCACCCACTGGTCGCTCCGGCGCCGTTGAGGAGACTCTTCGTCGGGCAGAAATGTGACCCGGGCCGCGGTGCGGAAAGAGCGCTCGACCTGCTCGGCTGTGGCGGCTCCCTTTTCTAAGAGCAGGCTCAACTCGCTAGCCAGGGTTGTCTTCTGAAGGGCGGGCGCATCGGTGCTGAAAGTGTATTCTAGTCCGAACTGGTCGAACAGATCGAGAAGACGGCCATACTCTTCGATGCTCTCCACCGCTCCCGTCAACAGGTTGGAAACGACGCAAAGCTCAGCCACAATGCCCCGCTCGACCAGAAATTTCAGACCCCGGTCGTTGCCGTCTTCCCAGTAGGCCCTGGCGGCCACCAGAGGATGAGCCACCCGGTCGGCGTTCAGCCGCTCGACGGTGGCTAGAAAGGTTTTCAGGTCAATAGCTCGGGTCTCTCCGCAATGGACGGTGCGGCCCACGTGGGGACCGGCCAGAGCGTAGAACTCGGCCATTTGGTCGAGAGCCCGGTTTTCCACCAGTGGCTCGGCTGACTCGGGACCAGCCAGGTCGAGGCCGACGATCGGTAATCCTTCGGCGGTCCAGAGGGCCACCTTCTCGGCCAAGATACGATTCTGTTCAGGGGGAAGGTCTCGGCCCAGGCAGACGATCAAGCCGGCGTGAAGCTTCCCCTTATAAGCGGTCTTGACTTCGTGGACGGCCGAGCAGGCGGCCAGCATAACTCGATCCAGGTCCCAGATGCCTCCACCGTTTCTCTTCATCGGGTTGAAGCGGAGTTCGATAGCGGTGATGGGGAGTTGGTAGCGAGTGGGAGTGACGGCCACTCCTTCACCATCGACTCGTTCGGCGCCCTGGGTTCGAGCCGCCCCATTGAGAGCTATGAGCACGCTCTCACGCAGCGCAGCTGGACCGGATTGGATCCGTTCGGCCACTTCGTAGATCTCAAGATACTTCTCGAGCGAGCCGGAGTTGTCGTGCCGTCGGTGAAGCAAAGTCGAGAACTCGTGGTAGGTCGTGACCGGAAGTCGAATCCCGCGGTCAACGGCAGCTTCAAAGAGTCGATGGATGGGCACCGCCCCACCCAGGTGAACGTGAAGTTCGACCACGCCTTCGGGGGGGGCTTGAATAGCCATCGGTTTCTTCATAATGGGGGCCCGGTTCGCTTCCCCGCGAAGGGAACCTCCCGTTTTAACCGGAAGGGGAGGCGGTGGCCACCCCTCCTGATATCGACTGGTCTAGTCCTGGTGACCTCGAGCTTCGTTACACCGGACGATTGCGGGCCGACCTCGATAAGCTGCCCCGGTTGGCGACGCTGATCAAGCAGGAACGCAGTCGTCACAAGCAGATGGTGCTGCTCGATACGGGCGGCTTTTCGGCTGGCCACGTGGTCTCCGACCAGTATCGAGGGCGACCGGTGGCCGAGGTGATGAACCACCTTGACTATGACGCCGCAGTGCCGGGAAAAGAAGAAGCCGATTGGGGAGTGGAGGTGCTTGCCGAGTTGCAGCAGCACGCCGGTTTTCCTTTTTTGGCCGCCAACTGGGAGGGGTTCACCGCTTTCTCCGACTTGGACCGCCACGGTCTCCCGATCCGCCTGGTTGGTTTGGCCTGGCCCGAGGCCCCTCCTGGGGTCACCGTCTTGGAACCGAAGGCGGCCCTGGAGCGAGCTCTGGAAGGCGCCCTTAGCGAACAGATTGTTCTGGTTCTGTCCCAGCTCGGCTACGAGTTCGATCGCGGCCTGGCTCTGGGCAGTGAGCGAATTCACGTGATTTTCGAAGGGCTCCCTTACGAGGGGTTCGAAAACGTGTTGGCTGTTCGCGAGACTTTGATCGTCCCGGCCTGTAAAGGACCTGGTCACCTGGGGTCGCTAAGACTGGAACTTTCAGGAACGGTTCTGGAAGAAGACCATGAGTGATTGGCGTGACAAAAAAGTAAGGCTGACCCACTACGAGATCGACCCCGTCAACGGGCCGGGTCAGTATGTGACCCGACCTCACAATCTGGCCGGCAATCCTTTCGCCGTCTTTTGCAGTCACGAAGAATGCGAGCACTTTCACGACCGACCGGCCTCCATCCCTCACTGGAGCGAAGACTGCTCCGAATACCTCGGGGTGCTGCGCTGCCCGGCTTGCGGCAACCCGGTCGTGAAGCCGCCACGATGAGAATTTTGGTCACCGGAGCGGCGGGCAAACTTGGGGCCTACCTGGTCGAGCACCTCAAGGGCCGCGAGGTGCTCGCTTGGTCCGGTCGCGCTCAGGTGGACTTGAGCGACCAGGCCTCCGTTCTCCAGGCTCTCACCCAGGCTGGGCCCGATGTAGTCGTTCATACAGCGGCTCTGTCGGCCATCTCAGACTGCTACAAGAATCCCGAGTTGGCTCGTCAGGTCAATACCGAGGCGACTCGACTTCTGGCTCAGCATGCGCCCCGTTTAATCTACTGTTCTACGGATCTGGTTTTTGGCGGCGATTCGGCCCCTTATCGAGAGTCGGACCCAGCCAGACCCTTGTCGCTTTACGGTAAGACCAAACTGGAGGCGGAAGCTGCGGTGAGAGAAGCGGGAGGAGTGGTGGCCAGGCTGGCCTTGATGTACGGGCCCAGTGCGCGGGGAGGGTTTCACGACCAGCAGGTCGCCCGCCTCCAGGCCGGCGAGCCCGTGCCTCTGTTTGAGGATGAGTTTCGAACTCCATTGGCTTTTGAAGCCGCAGCCGAAGCTCTTGGTCTGCTCGTTCAGAGCGACTTCGCTGGCTTAGTCCATGTCGGTGGCCCGAGGCGTCTCAGTCGGCTGCAAATGGGGCTTGAGCTGGCTCAAGAGCTGGGTCTGCCGACCCATTCGATCGTGCCCACAAAGGCTCGAGAGCTAGACCTGCCCGAGCCCCGGCCGGCCGACGTCTCGCTCGATAGCACACGCTTTCGAGACCTGTTCCCTGACTGGTCGGGGAAGGAATAGCCGACCGGGACGACGCAATCGGGCGGGCAGACCCGATTGGAGAAGCCATGGCTTATCGCTACAGCACGGGCGACGACCAGCTCGACAATGACCTTGCCGGCCTGATAGAGAAAGCCGGTGGCAGCCCCCAGGATGACCTCATTCATCAGATGATGGTCACTTGCCTGAAACTGATCAAAGATCAGACAGAGCGTGGCGATATCAAGATCATGAACACCACTTTGAAGGAGCTTCGCTACTCTTTCAAGATGTTCCGACCGTATCGCCGAGTCCGCAAGGTGTCGCTTTTCGGGTCGGCTCGCTGCCCTCAGGAAAGCAGGGATTACCAGCAAGCCGTAGCCTTCGCCCAAGAGATCGTTCAGCGCGGGTTTATGATCGTGACTGGGGCCGGTCACGGTATCATGGAGGCGGGTAACCGGGGGGCCGGTCGCGAGCAGTCGTTCGGGGTCAATATTCGCCTGCCGTTCGAGCAGGTCGCCAACGACATTATCGCCGGCGACGAGAAGCTGATCAACTTTAAGTACTTCTTCACTCGCAAGCTAGCCTTTCTCAAAGAGAGCCACGCCGTGGTTTGCTCTCCGGGAGGCTTCGGGACGCACGACGAAGGACTGGAAGTGCTGACCCTGGTCCAAACTGGCAAGTCACACATGATGCCGATCGTCTTAATGCATCCCGAGGGTGCTTCCTTTTGGGACGACTGGCACCGCTATGTCACTGAGAGGCTCTTGCAACGGGGAATGATCTCGCCTGAGGACTTGAGTCTTTACAAAGTCACCGATAATCACCTCGAGGCTGCTGAGGAAGTCACTCGTTTCTACCGACGCTACCACTCGATGCGGTATGTGCGCGACGACCTGACCATCCGGCTGGAAGCTCCCTTGGAAGAGGAGGAGGTCGATCAACTCAACCAGGAATTTTCGGACCTCCTCAAGTCGGGACGGATCGAAGTGTGCGGGGCCCTCAACGAAGAAACAGACGCGACCATCGGTCACCTTTCCCGTCTCAAAATGCATTTCCGACGTCGCCATTTTGGGCGCCTGCGCCAGCTGGTCGACCGGATCAATGCTTTCCCCCTGCCAGCCGAATGCTCGGTGGAAGTCCCGGAGGCCGGTGAAGGCGGCATGATTCCCGACGAGATTGAGTAATTCTTGTGTCAGATCTTCTCACTCAGCTAGCCCCCAAACTTCGCCACGACCTCCGTGGTCCGCTGATCAACTTGCGCCTGGGTCTTCAGTTGCTCGAGGTCGGCGAAGAGAATCAAGAGATTTTAGAGTCCCTTTTTCAGGAAGTCGATAAGGCGGAATCCCTGGTCAACAAGTTGGTGGACCTGGCCGCGGCCGAGTCCCCCAAGCTGGCGACCGTCCGGATGGGAGCTGTGGTTCATCAATTCGCCAGTGAGCGGGAGGTTCACCTGGGTTTGGTGGAAGAGTCCATCGTAGAGACGGACGCGGACCTGAGTCTCAAGCTGCTGGGCTATCTTCTGGAAAATGCCCATCAGGCCGGAGCCAAGATGGTTCGGGTCAGCCTCACCGAAGGCGAGGGTCAGGTGAGACTTACGATGGAAGACGACGGAGAAGGGATCTCAGCGGAAATTTTGCCCAAGGTCAGCGAGCCGGGCTTCTCTACCAGGGCTCTCAATGGTCTTGGTTTGGCTATCGCGGCAGCTTTCGCCCGCTCCCACGGAGGACGGCTGGAACTTTCCCTCTCCGAACTCGGTGGTGCTAAAGTCGAGGTGGTCTTGCCGGGAGGGCCTGCGTGATTGACGCCCAGCTTTTCAGAGCCTGTCTAGGTCGTTTTGCCACCGGAGTGACCGTGGTGACCAGTCAATACGGTCAGGAGCGACACGGAATGACCGTGAACTCGTTCACCTCGGTCTCTCTCGACCCCCCTCTAGTGCTCTTTTGCCCTTTCCAAGGGGCTCGCATCATGGAGCTGATCGAGAAAAGCCAGGTCTTCGCTATCAGCGTTCTTAGCGAGGAGCAGATGGAACATTGCCAGAGGTTCGCTGGCCAGACCGAGCTCGAGGATCGCTTCCAAGGTCTTGAGTGCCAACAAGGTCAAACAGGCTGTCCCCTTTTCAAGGGGTCCCTGGCTCACCTCGAGTGCCGCGTTCATCAAACTCATCCGGCCGGCGACCACACTCTTGTCGTCGGTGAGGTTCTAACTCTCGAATGCCAGGAGGGTCAGCCTTTGCTCTTCTTCTCCGGCACCTACCCTAAGTTAGCAATCGATTGAGGCTACGAAGCTTGGAGGCCGGCGGATAATCCTCGCTGGTCTCGGGCAGATGGCTCCACAGGATCGTGTCTTCCTCGACCACGTAGTATCCCGGCTCCTGGCGATCGTGGGCAAACCCCAACTTCTGGCATTGGTCCGGCCTCTCTTCGG
>CAYRFU010000079.1:0-21977 GCA_964423525.1 uncultured Burkholderiales bacterium
CCAAAGGATGAGAGCCCTCGACCATCGCCTCGAGTTCTGCTTCGAGTTCGGCCTGATTTCCGTCGGTCGGAAAGCGATGAGTAAAGAGGGCGTATACTTCCGGGTGTCCATGAAGGCTGCGATCGGCCAGGGCGATCAGCCGGTTGCGAAGGTCGCCCACCGCAAGCATCCCGAAAGCTTTGCGCAGATGGGCTGAACTCCCACCCGAGTCGAACGGAGTGATCAGATGAATCGAATTGTGGGTATAGCCGATCAGATATCGGCTGGCCTCCCGTAAGGCTGAGCCGCCACTGAAAAAGAGGAGCTTGGGACCCAGATCGGGAGTGCGCGAAAACCTCTCGACCTTCAGAAGGTCCGGCACCTTTAGCCAGCGGGCCAGGCGTAGGCGAGGGGTCATTCGAGTAGCTTGAGACAGGCCGTCGCAGCTCCCTCGAAGTCGATGCCACCCGAGAGTTCATAGACAGGGCAGTCGCCCAGGACATCGAGGTAGTCTTGATGAGGACGGTCAGGGGGAGGGTCGTCGCCCAAGGGCAGGTAGAAGAGCCCAGCCGGCTTCATGAAGCCTTCCAGAAGGTCCAGGCGCTCGGCTGGGTCGATTCGCTCGAGCCGGAAAGGGCCGGCGCCGAATTCCCAATTCAGCAAGAGTAGGCCGTTCATCGGCGCGGAAAGTTGGAATCGGCCTGGCCCAAAGCACTGGTCCAAGAAGACATCGTACTTCTGTTCGAGTTTCCAAAGCTCTTCTCCGGGCAGGGCTGCCAGGGTTTCTCGCTCGGAGGGTTCGATGATATGAAGCAAGTGATCGTTGTGAAGGATCGTGCCCGGGTTGATACGAGGCAACTTGGCAACCCCTGTCATTCGGAGGCCTTCGGGTCCGTTCTTGATCATCAAGCGGTCGTTAGAGACAAAGGTCGTTCCCTGAGCCATAAAGCGCAAAGAGAGAGTGGATTTACCTTTGCCCGAGCGCCCGGCCATAGCCAGGCCCTGGCCGTTGTGGGTCACGGCGGCCGCGTGACAAAGGAGATGATCGGACCTCAGGCACCACTCGATATAGCGGTTGTTGACAAAGTTAATGACCTGGTTATCGTTTTTTAGGCAGGGCCCGATGGCCAGGTGATGCTCAGCTCCAAAGAGGAACTGCATGGTGGTGAGGCGTTTTCTGACTACTCTCCCGTCGGGGGCGTCAAAATACTCTTCTTTGATTTTCGTCTTGCCCGGATCGGGGGTCTTGACAGTGAAATCTAAGCCCAGGTCAGGGGGAGATTGCTCGACCGCCAAGATCACAATGTCCGGGTTCTCGGGCGGATGCAGGAAGTCTTTGAAGTAGTAGGCGAGCTTCTCCAACAAAGCGCGGCTATTGCTCTTGACCTCGAGGCAGCAGTCTCCCATCTTCACCCCAAGCCTTTCTCTCAGAACCAGGCCCGAGGTGAGTTCCTCTACCAGCGAGATGACCGATTTAGCTTGAACAGGCATGTTCCACCTTTCCGACGACGTAGTCAGCGTAGAGTTGAGCGACATCGATGCCGTGAGTCTCGTGGAGGCCTCGGAAGCCGCCGAAGGCTGAAACTTCGAAGACGAACACACCCTCTTTCGCGATCACCACATCGACACAGGTAAAATCGAGGCCAAAGGGCTCTTGGGCCCGCCGGGCCATTTCGATAATGTCAGCCGTTGGTTCGGCCTTTTCGTATTTCCCGCCCGAATTGGTGGTAGTATTCCAAACCCCCCGCTTGCCGACTCGTGCATAGGTGGCTAGATACTCACCTCCGAGAAAGACGACGCCGAGGTCAGAACCGGGGCTCTCGACCATTTTCTGGATGTAGATGACGGGGTTGCCGTCCTGCTGGAATTGGGCCAACTGGTCGGCCAACTGGGGCCCGGGCTCGGCCACTAACATTCCTCGGGCTTTGCTGGTGTAGAGCGGTTTGAGCACAGCCTGACCGAAACTCGTCACGGCCTCGACCGCCTCTTCCAGGTCCTCGGTGATGACGGTCGGGGGCACCGGTGTTCCGTTGGCGGCTAAGGTGGTGGTGCAGGCGAGCCGGTCTAGCATCCTCAGGATTTTTTCGGGGTGACTGTAGATCCGTTTGCCTCGTTCGGCCAGAAAGCGAAGCGTCTCCAGGCGGTCGAGGTGATGGGGGGCGTAGCCTTGTCCGATCTTCTTCATGATCAAGGCGTCGAACTGGTCGAGATCGACGCCTCCACAGGTCACGCGCTGGCCGACCAGGTCGAGACGCAGTTTGGCCGCGTCGAGCGCCTGAGCTGCTCCGGCGCGTTTTTGGGCAGCTTCCACCAGATGGTCGGTCGACCACGCCCCGGGGTTGCCAATGACTCCAATATTCATCTTCGCTCCTAAGCCATTTGGGGTATCAAGTAGTGAAGGATGTTCTCTGGCAGCCGAAACTCTTCCCAGGGCCGCTCTTTAGAGTGCCAGCTTTGGAGCCGTTCCAGCAGGTACGAGGCCCGTTCTTCCATCGCTTTGGCAAAGGAACCCCCGAACTCGAAACGGGTGCTGGTAATGAAGGAACGTACCAGGCCTAGGGCCAGTCTCGCTTCGTAAGTATGGTCTCCGGTTTCTTCGGCAAATCGCTGACCGAAACGGAAGAAATAGCGCATCACCTTATGAAGGCGTCTTCGGATGCGGGTTTCAAAAATCGGGATCCGGAAGTTCGACACCAGGAAGACCGAGAGATCTTGAACGTAGTCGGCTTGTTTGGAGCGATGGAGGTCGATAAAGTGGACTTCGCCGGTTTCGTGATTGTAGATAATATTGTCCAGGTTAAAGTCGCCGTGGATGAACACCGAAAACGGGGCGGGCAGCAGGTCATCGAGGTGTAAGTTGCGCGCCAGTAACTCTTGAAAGGAGGGGATCACCAGGTCTCCGATCTGCTTAGGCTCACCCTCCAGGTTGGGATGGACTCGATAGATGTCATCGAGGCGGGACACCACCTGTTTCATAAATCTTGCGTAGACCGGCTTGGGCTCCAGGGTGGAACTCCAGACTTCCCGAATCGTGGTTTCGATTTGACGCGCTGACGGCTCCAGTAAGGTCGACTCCGTGTCGAGAACGATGTCTTGGAAAGTGCTTCCCGAGACGTAGCCTATCAGAAGGGTAGCTTCCTCCCCGGCTTCCTGGTAGCCCAGCAGGCGAGGCGGAATATCGGGGCGGATAGCGCTCCAGCGCTCGATGCCTTCTTTCTCTTGCAAGAGCTTGACGCGTTCCCCGCTCTTGTAGATCATAGGCTCGGACTCTTCTTCGCTTTTGTCGGGCACCAGGCGACCGATGCTGGTCCCGCTCTTGGTTCCCCAAATCCCTTCGATGTCGAGACTCTCCCCACGGTTGAGATCGACTGCGCCCGAAGACAAAAGCATGCCTTGCAGGGAGCGATACTGCTTGAGCTTCAGTTTCTCGCCGATACGGGAGAGGAGGATCGCCTCCCCAATGTTGAGCAGGCTGTCTCCGATCCGTTCCAGATAATGAAAGATAAAAATGGAGGTGACCAGGTCAGCCACCCTCTGGCCTCTCTCCATTTCTTGGAGAATGCGTTTCATTTGCGTTCGATAGAGTTGGTCCAGCTGAAGTTCGGCCTGACAGATGCGAAGGGCTCGCGACGAATCTCTCTCCTTGTAGGCCTCGTAGACCAGACTCAGGCCCTCGATAATCTCTTTAAAGAAAGGTCGATAAGCCGTCTCTGGGATGGAATCGGGTTGATGAAGGTGGCCGCATTGACGGACAATGCTGACGCCGTGGTCGGCTATATGCTCCAGGTTGCCCGCGATCACCGTCAACGAACGAATGGCGTCAACGGTATTCTTGTCCAGAATGTTGCGTTGCAGGTGAGCAAAGCAGTTGTTCTCTATGCGACCTCGGAGATGGTCAACATAGTCGTCACGCTTTTGAATTTTGGTGGTGAGACCCGGGTCTGGATTGGCGATCACCTTCTCGACGCTTTCGAGTTGCTTGGTGACCTCAAGAACCAGAAACAAAAGGTCTTCGCCGGAGTTAGGTACCATCGTCGCTCTCTTGGGGTTTGGAAGATCCTACGTAAAGGGGCACTGTGTCGGGGGGCTCCTCCCAGCGCATCTTGAGGGAGAGGCGGACCGACCGGCCTTTGCGGCTCGACTTGAGAGTGAACTTCACCAGGCCGTCGGGAACCACTTCCATCTGCTGTTCACCCGACTGTAACAGCAGGCTACCCTCTCGAAAAGCCTGGCCGATCGCTTCGAAAAACCGAACGACACTCTCGGTATCCTGGAGGGTTTCGTGCTCGAAAAACTGCGCTTCTTTCTTGGATTTCTCAGCCAATCGGATCAGGCCAGCCTCTCTTTGTATTCGCGGATCACATTGGAGCGACTCGCGTTGGCGACGATCAGGCTCTTGGAAATGCTCAAGTCATCCCAGGGGGGCTGCACTCCGATCTCTCGACTGGCCTTCTCTTTCTTCTGAAAACGCGGTTCTTTGACTTTTTCACCGAAGTGGCAGTCGTCACCCATGGTGACCAGCAAGGGGGCTTGCCCTTTGGCCCGATTGCGGTTCTGCTTGGCCACCACTTCGATCAGAAACTTGGTATACTCCATCGACTGGGGGTTCCAAACTTCGATCCCATCGATGTCGAGGTCGAGCATCAGGATGGGCCAGAACTGTTCGGGGTGAGGGATGACGACGCAGGCGCCCAGGGCCCGGCCTTCCTCAATAAACTCTTGGGCTGTGTAGAAATACTTCAGCGAGAAGTTTCGTTTGACGATTTTCTTGACTTCCTTGAGGAACACCTGGATTCGGTCGATCTGGTGTTCGTCGTAGTCATCGCGCTGGGTGTCGAAGTAATCTCGTAGAATTTTGTTGCGCAGCTTCTCTTCCGGAATTTTGCCTTCGAACCGGTCGATCAACTTGAGCATGATCTCCACGTGAGTGCGAATGAATTCCACCATTTCTTGGTCGGCCCCTGTTTTGGCGGCCGCTTCATCGACCACGTGCTGGTATTCGGGCTTGAGCAGGCTGTCGACAAACTCCCACAACTGGCCGGCTCGATATTGGAATGTATGCCGCAGCATAGAGCGGAAAATTTCTCCACGCCCTTCGATTTTACTGGAGTGCCAGTGAAAAAGGAGCTGGACTTTGCGATTGAACTCTGGGGAGTAACAATCGATCTCGACGCCTGTATAATCCCCGTAGGAGGTCAAAATGTTGTGTTGGGTGGGGATAATGAGCGATTCTTTATGATTGGGGAAGAGCTTGGAAACCCTTTCTTCAATGAGGGGCACGGGGACAAACTCGGGGTGCCAGTGGACGGCCAGAACCTCTTTCTGGCGGGGGTAAGTGGTGTCAGGCTCGGTAATTCGGGCGGCCTGGGTGGGGTTCAGGTCGTGGGAGATCATCGCCTCGAACAGGGTGACATCCCGCTCCGTGACATCTCGTTCTTTGCGGACGAGGGGTCCTTTCTTGTGGTTCTTGCTAGCTACTTTGGTCATAGGACACCTCCGCGAGTTTTGGGCTGGACAAACACTGATACCCAATTTAGATTCGATCTATTCCCGCAGAGTCCCAATTCTTCAGAAAAAAGTTTCAGCATCCTGTAAGAGAAAGGTTATAATAGGTGTTAGATATGCATAAGCCAAAAAAAGTCGTTTCGGCCCGGCCTGGGCCGAAGCTAGATAAGAAAGCCCGCTCCATTGGGGTGGGTGAGATCGAGCGCCACATCTTTCTGTGCACTCGCTCCAAGTGTGGTGGTGAGGCTGGAGAATCGTGGGCTTACCTGAAGCGGCGGATGATCGAGTTGGGCTTGCGGCCGGCTGTCCATCGGACCAAGGCGGATTGCTTCGAGATTTGCTGCTACGGCCCCATCGCCGTCATCTACCCGGAAGGGATTTGGTATCACTCCTGCACCCCTGCCGTGCTTGAGAAGATCATCCAGTATCACCTCATCGGAGGCAAAATCGTCAAGAGATTTCAGATCGATCCGGAACGTCTACCGGGCGGGGTGCGCAAGAAGCTGGTGGCGGAATAAAAAACTCCAGAATCTCCTCTTTGCGCTCCCACACATCCTCGCGCCCAAATCTCACCAGTTCCCGACAGTAGACAGGGTCAAAGAGCAGGTAGCTGGCCAGCTCGGCGGTGGCGTATTCTCCTCCCAGCCCAGCCAGAAAATAGCGCAACAGCTTGGGAATACGGTGGCGCAAGCGGTGGGCGAGGGTGGCAAAGCTTCGCGTCGGTCGTAGCCACAACACTTCGATGGGTCGGAAGGGTCCGCTGGGTCGACCTTGTAGGCTGGCGTTGACACGTTGACAATGCTGAACGTCCACCTCGATAGCGTCCATCATGACAGCGTCGAGGAGCGCTCCGGCCAACTCTCCCGGCGTAGGCTTTCCTAGGCGGGGTAGGGCGGCCGCCCGGGGTTCTCTCACTCCGATTGCCAGAATCTTCTCGGCTCCCAGGTGGATGGCAGGAGCCAGCGGCGCGGTGTTGCGGATGCATCCATCTCCCAGATGGTGTCCGTCGATCTCGATGGTAGGAAAGAAGAACGGAATGGCACTGGAAGCCATCAGGTGGGGAATGCCGATTAGAGCCCTTTCGACTCGATAATGAACTCTTTCCCAGAGGGGAATGTCGGGGCAGCATTCCACAAACAGGACGCTGCTCGAGTCGCGATAGTCCGTAGCCGAGACGGCCAGGGCTCGCAGGCTGCCCTTTTCCAGATTGTGCTGGATGCGATGAAAAGGGATGCGGCTTAAAAGGCCTCGTAAAGGTCGGGTGTCGAGCAGGCTCTTGGGGGAGACAGAGCCGACCAATCCACCTAGAGAGAGATCGCGAACCCAGCTCAAAGCGATTCGACCCATGGCCAAAAGATCGGTCCGAAAAACCCGGGAGGGTCGCAGGCTGTGCCAGACAGAAATCAGTTCATCGAGGGCCAGACTGTAGCGGTCGGCGTTGGAGGCCAGGATGCTCGCTGTTAGCGAGCCGGCCGAGGTGCCCACCAATATCGAGAAAGGGCTCTGGTCGGTGGGCACTGCGCCGATCTCGATCAAGCCCTGAAGAACGCCGGCCTGGTAGGCTCCCCTGGCCCCCCCACCCGAGAGCACCAGCGCCGTGTGGCCATGTGTTTCCATCCCGGCTGAGCTTCGCGACACGACGATCATACCCTATCCCCCCGGTGGTTTTCGTCGCCAAGGCGCCAGACCGTCTGGAAGGTTCGCCGGCCGTCTCTGCGAAGCTGCCGGCGTGCTGAGAAACCTACTCGCTTGTCTTTTGCTTTTGACGGTCACGGTGGCGGCCGATTCCGTCGTCATTGTGTCGGTTGACGGTCTCGCAGCCGATTTTTACCAAGATCGTTCCTTTCAGGCTCCCACCCTCCGAAAGTTGGCGCGGGAAGGACTCCAGGCCGGGCAGGCGGTCGGAGTGTTCCCCTCGGTCACCTACCCTAATCACACGACCATGGTCACCGGCTGTTATCCGGCTCGTCACGGCATTGTGTCTAACGCTAAGGCCGGCAGCCAAGCCTGGTATTGGGAAAGTCGGGAGCTGCGAGCAACCCCTCTCTGGAGGGCGGCCGAGAAGGCCGGGCTCAAGACCGCTCTTCTCGGCTGGCCCGTATCGGTGGGGGCCCGAGTCGACTTCCTGATTCCGGAGATTTTTCACATACCCGGGGTCAACCAGGGTCCGACCAGCCGCCTCGTTGCCGCCAACGCCAGCCCGGGCTTGATGGAGCGCTTGAATTTTCAAGTCGGTGACACCTACTCCGATTGGGATGCCGAGCTGACCCGAGCCGCCGTGGAGCTGTTGCGCCTCGAACGCCCCGATCTTCTCCTCATCCACCTGGTTCAGGTGGACGGGGCCCAGCATAAGACCGGACCGGGTTCCCCCGAGACTCACCAAGCCTTGGCCCGGGTTGATGCCCTGCTTTATGACCTGGTTGCCGAGCTTGACCCTAGCCGCGACACTCTGTTGGTGGTTGGGGATCACGGGTTTCAGCCCTATCATACCACTCTCTACCCCGAGACTCTGCTGGCCGAGGCCGGCTATCCGGAGGCCGTGGTCAACGGTTCCGGGGGCAGCGCCGCTGTCTACGGGACCACTGCCGTTGTTGGGTTTCTGCGTCAGCACTACACTGTGCTCGAACGTTCCGAATTGAAACGACTTGGAGCCTTTCCTAGAGCCGCCTGCGCTCTGCTAGCGCCCGAAGATGCCGTCTTCAAGAACGGCGCCCACCCCAAGCAGGTCTCGGACAAGCTCCTCGGTCACCACGGCCATCTCCCCGAGGCGGTTCCAACCGGTTTTCTGGCTTGGGGGAGAGGGGTTGCCCCGGGCCGTCAGCTCGAAACTGTCCGCCTTCTCGACTTGGCCCCTACAGCCGCCCACCTACTTAGGATCGACTTCTCCTGTCAGGGTCACCCCATCCCCTTGACCGAAGGTTGGATGTTCTAGGCGAGGACCGCGCTCAAGCCCAGAAGAAGAAGGAGGCCGTAGGCGGCCAGCGTCAGCTGTTTTCGACTGAGAAGGTCTCCCACTCGAACCCCGGCCAGACTTCCGAGAACGACTAGGGGTCCGAAGAGAAGGCCCTTGACCATGGCCGAACCGAGACCCCAGCCGACCATCGCCAACAACAGCAGAAGGTTAGCCGGAAGGGTGAATAGGAAAACCGTGACCAGAAAGCCTCTCACCGGTCTCGGTTGCCACCCCTGGGCCGTAACCCACAAGACGATCGGAGGCCCACCCATTCCGATCAGGCCAGCCAGAAAGCCGCTAGCCACGAAAGCCGGAACCTGCCACCATCGAGAGGGAGCCTGCGACGGCGGACGCCAAAGAAGGCGACTTGCCACCAACAAAAGGATGGCCAGGCCCACAAATTGACGGACCTCATCCCGCCCCGCTGCGGTCAGCTGTTTCAGCCCCAGGATACCCAGCGGAATCCCAGTCACTCTCAGAAGGCAGGCTGTGACGGTCGGTTTCCAAGGAATGGCGTCGTGCATTTTCCAGAGGGCTGTGATGCCTTGAATGCAGACGGCCGTCATCACCAGGGCGATGACTTCAGAGAGTTCGGCTCCGAGTAAGAGAAGAAGAGGGATGCTGAACATTCCGAAACCAAAACCAACCGCGCTTTGAAGCAAGCTGGCTGCCAGAAGCACCAAACCCGTGAAAAAGGTGATCACTCTTCAGTCGTCGCTCCAAGTAGGCCAGGTCGCGCTCCAGGAGAGCGTTGAAAGGATGATTGGTCAGGAGAAAGCGATCTATAGAAGTCTTTGCCCTCCTAGCTCTGATTGCTGTGGGCGCCCTCTATTTCCACCACCAGCATCAGCGGGCTCTAGCCGAAGAGCAAGCTCAGCAAGAGTTTGAGCAGAAGTTCCAGGAGAGTGCCAACCAGTTCAAAGAATCGGCCTCCGACTTCGCCGAAGTGTTCGCGGCCTGCTTTGTTTCTGGGATGAAACACCCTTATGACGACCCTTACATCAACGCTCTTCGGGGCCACCGGGTGGTGCTCGACCACAAGCTTCTTAAAGAGCCCGACTCGGTGGAACTTCGAAAAAAACGCGTGGCCCTGAATTTTGAGTTGGGAGACCACTACGGAGCGTTAGATGACCTTAACGAGATTCTCTTTGCCGAACCGGATTTTAAGCTGGGTCGTTATCAGCGGGCCTGCCTGTTCAGCGAGTTCGGAAATCGAGAAGGGGCGATCCAAGACCTCGACTATTTGTTGGAACACGATCCCTTCTACCCCTGGGCTCTCAACAATCGGGCCTGTTACAAAGCTGAGTTGGGCGATTTCGAAGGGGCCTTGGCCGACGCCCGCAAGGCCGTTGAGCGTCAAAGCGAGGTGGCATCTTGCCACGACACTTTGGGCTACGTTTTGGTCGGTCTGGGTCACTATCAGGAGGCTATCGAGGTCTACGACCAGACTTTGCAACTTGATCCCGAGCAGGCTCATTCGCTCTGGGGTCGGGCTGTTTGTTATCACCGGCTGGGAGAATCCGAGCGGGCTCAGGCCGATTTGGAGAGGCTGGCTGAAGTGGCTCCTGGCTTCTGTCTCCACTGGGCGCTAGAGGACGATCCGGGGAGCCACGAAGACGGCGACAAGTTGACTTTGCGGTAACCGCAGCCGGTCAAGGTGTTCTGGTCCAGGCCTCGAAGACTGGTCCTATGAAAACGTTGTTTGGGCTCCTGATTTTGTTCACACTCTCTCTACCTGCCCTGGCCAATCCGCCAGCCGTCAACAAGACAGAAGCTGAGGCTCAGGGTGATACCCGTCGGCCGGTTGTGGTCAAAGTTACCGTCCAGAATCGCGGTAAGGAGGCCTCCTCGCCGGCTGTGGTAGCCGTTGAGTTTACGCCCAAAACTCGGGGTGGGGGAGGGGATACCCTCAAAGACCATATGACGGTTCGTCAGATGGTCGGCCCATTGCAGCCCAATGAAATGAAGGTTCTGGAGTTCCAGACTCCCTATGAGTCCCGTAACTCTTTTCGAGGTCAAAGAGGCACGTTCCGGGCTGTCAATATCGACCCTACCGGAGAAGTGACTGTCGGTTTTAAAGCGTCGGCGGCTCCCGCTCCCACTCGGTGACCCTAGAGGAGTTGCTGCCCGGGGTCTCCCTAGAGGCCCAGGCTATCCCGCTCTGTCCGGAGTTAAAGCTTCAGCTGATCGAGCCGAACTATCCGCAGCAAGATTTGCCGCGCCATCTGTGGCCTGCTTTGATGGAGCGCCCGCCCTTCTGGGTGTTCTGCTGGCCCAGTGGTCATCTGATAGCAGGGCTTTTTCGGGAACACCCGGTTTTTGTTGCTGGCCGGCGTGTCCTCGATGTCGGGTGTGGTTGTGCCGTGGTCGCTCTTGCAGCCGCGCAAGCCGGAGCCAGTCAGGTAGGGGCTTGTGACCTCGAGGAAGAGGCGCGCTTGGCGGCCCAAAGGAACGCCCATCTCAACCAGATGACCCTTTCGGTCGCAAGAGATTATCGAGAACTGGAACAGGACTACGACCTGGTGGTGTTGGCCGACGTGCTCTATGACGAAGGGAACGTTCCCCTGGTGGCCGAGTTGGCCGAAGCGTTTCCGACTGTTCTGCTGGCCGATAGCCGTTATCACGAGCCTCTTGCTGGTTTTGAGGCGCTCGGTCAAGGGTTGGCCCGGGCTGTTCCGGACCTCGACCTTCATGACGAGTTCGGTTGCGTTTCGCTCTATGCCAGCGGTCTGTCCGAACCTCATAGTCGGCTGATTCGGCGCTTTTTGGCGAGAGGAACGTCTCCTAGCTCCGTTTAAGCGGAGAGCTTATGCGTATCTGGCTTCTTGTGCTCCTACTTTCGGGGCTGGCTCTTGGCGAGCCCGACTTTAGCTCCCCGGAGGCGGCCTATCAGACCTATCTGGCAGCCTGTCAGAGTGGCGATTTCGGACTGGCCGACCTGTGTTACACCCATTCGTCTCGCCAGTATTTGGCCGAGAATCCCAAAATGACCGAGGGGCGCTCACCGGAGATTCTTACAGGAACCTACGTCCGCCTGAAAGACAAAGGCTATCGGGTCGAGCAAGTGAGTGAGCGGCGAGCCATCATCCGCTGGGACCCCGAAGATCCGAGAGTCCCCCCTATCTATATCCGCCAGCAGAAGAGAGGGGAGGGGTGGCGACTCGACCTGATGTTCATGGCCCGCTATATTCGCCAGCATGAAGACGGCTGGAGTTTCGTCATACCCCAAGCCGAGAAGCTCTGGAAGAAAGGATCTTAGCGAGGGGCCAACAGCCTGCTGACCATGTCGGTGGGCAAAGGCTTCGAGTAGAGGAATCCCTGGGCCAGCTTGCAGCCTAAGGTGGAAAGGTAGTCGGCTTGCTTTTGGGTCTCGATTCCCTCGGCCAGGGCTGGAACCCCCAGGCTGGTGGCGAGGCCGATGACTGCTTTACACATAGCCACACTATGAGGGTCCTCTGGGAGGGCAGAAACGAGCGCCTGGTCGATTTTGAGAAATCGAACCTTAGACGATTCTAGCTCACGCAGAGAAGAGTAGCCGGTGCCGAAGTCGTCAATGCCGAGGCCGACCCCGGCTTGGGAAAGGCGGTCGAGCACGAGGCGAGTCTGTTCGGGGGCGAGATTGTGGAGTCCCTCGGGAATTTCGATGACCAACTTCTCGGGGGGCAGAGCGGTCTGGTCGAGAACCTGGATGATTTTTTCGACGAATTCGGCCTGAATCAGCTGATGAGGCGAGATGTTCACCGAAGCGTAGAGGTTGCCCGGAAGGCTCGAAGCACGTTCGCAGGCAGAACGGAGGACCCACTCCCCGATCGGGACGATCAAGCCGAACTCCTGAGCCACCTCCAAAAATTCACCCGGGCTGAGCAGGCCCCGGACGGGATGACTCCAGCGCAGGAGAGCCTCCACGCCTACCACCCGACGGTTCTCAAGCTTCACAATCGGCTGATAGTGGAGCAGCAATTCTCCCTTTTCGAGAGCTGTGCGGAGTTGGCTTTCCAGTGTGAGCTTGGCTCGGATTCTGGTGTCGAGTTCGGCCGAGTAGGTTTCGACTCGACATCGGCCCTGCTGTTTGGCTTGAAACAGAGCCCGTTCGGCGCTCTCGTGGAGTCTCTCCCAGGTTCTTCCGTCGTTGGGACTGGCGCTGATGCCGATACTGGTCGTGACGCGCACCCGCTGACCCTTTAACTCAAACGGCTTGGAGACCAGCTCGAAAACTTGCTTGGCTAGTTCTTGGGCTTTCTGCAGAACTTGGTCCGAGGTGGGGGGTTCAAACAGAACCAGGAAGAACTCGTCTTCGCCCCGCCGGCACACCAGCTGGGCGGAACAGGCCTTGAGGCGAGACCCCAGCTCCACCAGAAGACGGTCTCCGGCTTTTTGACCCAGCGTGTCGTTGACCACCCGAAAGCGGTCGATGTCGACCGCCAGAACGGCCACGTTGTTGCTGTGACGAAGCTGATTTTCAACAGTGCGAGGAAGGATATTAGCGTTCGGCAATCCGGTCAGATTGTCTTCGAAGGCGAGGCGCTGAGTTTCGGCATCAGGGTTCAGGTTGAGCCTCTCTTCCAGAGCTCGGATACGATGACTGGCCTCTCGCAGGGCCAGCTGGTAACGTTCCCGGTCAGCCTGCTCTTGCTCGAGTTCTTTCTCCAGGTTCTTGGTCTTCCAACGGGCCGCATCGGTGACCATGGTGGCCCGACGGGCGGCCTCTTCTTTCTTTTCCAGCTCGCTCTTGAGGGTCTCAACCTGTTCCTGAGTGGAGTGGAGGGTCTCCTCGAGAGCTTGGAGCTTCTCCACGGCTGGGCCGGATTTCTCATAGATCAGGCGGAACCGCTCATTGGCCTCAATGGTCCTGGCTTCGGCTCGCTGGGCCCTCTCTTCCGCCTCTTTGGCGCTGTTCTCGGCCAACGAAATACTCGACTCGGCTTCTTGGGCTCGCTGCTCGGCCTGTTCTGCTCGAGATTCGGCTTGTTCGGCTCTTCGCTCGAGTTCCTCGACGCCCGACATCTCGTAGATGCGGCGAAATCGAACATTGGCCTCAAGTGTCCGTTCTTCGGCTCGAGCGGCTGCGCGTTCGGCTTCCTCGGCTCGAGCCATGGCTTCGGCCATCCGTTTTTCGGCCTCGGAAGCCCGTTCCTCAGCCTCGTCGAATTTCTCGACGGCGGGGCCGGCTTTCAGGTAGATGCGACGGAACCGTTCGTCTGATTCCAGGGCCCTGGCTTCAGCTCGGAGGGCGCGTTCTTCAAAATCCCGGAGAGTCTCGGAATCGGGGTTGGGCATCGAGGCCACGGTGCGAAAGACTCCCAGCGTGGCCTCGTGATCGACCCGCTGCCAGCGGACTTCCACTCGGCTCCCTTTGAATTCGACCAGGGTGGGTCGTTCACCGGTTTCGAACAGTTCGGCTAGCTGGTCCGGGTTAGCCAGAGCGCGGGCGGCTTCGTTGGTGAAGATCACGCTGTTCTGGGAGTCCAGCAAGATGAGTCCGTCTGGGTGGCAAGCTAGAGTTGCCTGGAAGTCCAAGTCCACCTCTCAGCAGTAAGGCTTCTCAGGCTTTTGCGCTCTCCCCTCGAGACCCCTCCCGACCGGCTCAGGAAATCGGCTCGAGCCAAACCTTTCTTTGGGCGTCTCGGGCGATGGCTGAAGCCAGATCACTAAAGATCAGACCGTGAACAGGATAAAGGAGATACCAATAGAGGACTCCGCCCAGGCCTTTGGGTTCGAAAAGAGCGGTTTGAACCAGCCGGGAACCCTCGGCCTGGGGTTGAGCCTCCCAGATCAACCAGGCTTTTCCTGGCACTTTCATCTCGGCCCGCAACACTAGCCGTCGCCCTGGGTCAAGCTGCTCTACGCGCCAGAAATCGAGGGCCTCGCCGGGGAGAAGCTCAACCGGATCCCTTCGCCCTCGTCGCAATCCTGGGCCTCCCACCAGCTGGTCGAGCACGCCTCGAATCCACCAGGCCCATTGCCAGACGAGCCAGCCGCGTTGCCCTCCGATGCTCGAAAAAGACTTGAACAAATCCTCGGCCGGGACTGGCACCTGGCGGGACCGGACTTCTCGGATCATTCCTTCGAGGTCCTCTAGGCGAAAGGTGTTCTGACCGCCCAGGCTGCTGCTCCAACGAGTCTCGACCATCTTTCGAGCGGTCCGCTCGAGGGCCAGTCGGCAGGCGGTTCGATAGTCGAAAGGGATGATGTCGGGAAACAGGTCCCGAGACCGCTCGGTGTCGGCCACCACCGGGTGGACCACTCCTTTGACCAGCGGCACGGCCAGGTTATTGGTGATCGGCGTTACCAGACCGACCCACAGGGCGGCGAGCTTAGGAGCCAGGACCGGCACTGGGATAATCGTGCGCTTCAGTCCCCGAACTTCGGCGTACTGTTCCATCATGGTCCGGAAAGTGAGTCTTTCGGCCCCGATATCCACCACTCCCAGGGCCTCTTTTTCTAGGGCCGCTACCAGATAGTCGAGAACGGCTCGGATGTTGATGGGTTGAACTTCGTTGTCGACCCAGCGGGGAGTGATCATCACGGGAAGGCGTTCGGTCAGGTAGCGGACCATTTCAAAGGAGGCTGAACCGGAGCCGATGATGGGACCCGCTCGGAACTCAGTCACAGGAACAGAGGCCGACAAAATCTCCCCCACCCGGGCTCGACTCCTAAGGTGGTCAGAGACCTCAACGGCTTTAGGTAACAGGCCTCCTAAGTAGACGACTAGATCCGTTTTTGAGGCGTGCTGGGCGAAGTTGCGAGCACACTCTGCTTCCACCGAGGCGAAGTCCTGACTATCGATCATGGAATGGACCAGGTAGTAAGCGGCCTCGACGTCTTGAAAAGCTGCTGGCAAGCTTTCGGGCTTGAGTAGGTCACCCGCGACCACCTCGACCTGGTCGCTCCAGGATCGCCCTTTGATACGAGCAGCGTCGCGCACAAGAACTCGCACCTGATACCCCCTCTCCAGGAGTCGAGGAACCAGTCGCCCCCCAATATAGCCGGTCGCTCCGGTCACCAGGACCCTCATGATTGAAGCCACCTATGCACAGCTGAGGCCGCTTTGGAACCACTCACCAGGGCACCCTGGATAGAGCCCGATTGGCAATGGTCACCGCAACGGAAGTGGCCCTGTCCAAGACTGGAGGGTGACCGTAGATCGGACTCTTCGAGCGGCAAGGCGTTCGCTATCTTGAACCGCTCCAGGAAATCCCAACCTTCGACTTGGGGGCCAAACCAGACGCGCAGCTGCTCTTCCACCTGGTCGCGGCTGGCTCTTCGGTCGACCACCGAGAGGCTGATCAGATGACGACCCGGTGGGGCATATTCGGGAGAGGCCTTCGACATCACCACCAGGTTGTTGACCGGGCCGCCTTCTCCGTTGAGCACTAGAATAGGCTGGTCAAAGGGAGAGCGCGTTGTTTGGTAGTAGAAGGTCTCGGTGGAATGGAACTCTACTGGAGCCTGGCCCGCGAGGTGTTGTTGAGAGGCCCCGGCCAACACCACAGCGGCGGCCTCGTAGCTCCCCTCTGAGGTTTTGACCGTCAGTCCCTCCAGCGCGGTCACTTCGCAATTCACCCTGACAGCGTCGACCGGCAGACGGTCTTTGAGCTGGAGGCTGAGCTGGCCCATTCCCCGAGCCGGGACGGCCACCTCGCCCTGTCCGAAGAGGCGGAAAAGAAAGCCGAACTTGGCCGCTCGAGTGAACAGCTCTCGTTCCAGGAACACGCCTCCAAAGAAAGGGCGAAAGAACTGATCGATAAAGGCCTGAGAGAATCCCCATCGCACCAGAAATTCGTAGGTGGTCTCAGAACTCTCCAGCGGACCCATAGCCAGACGAGCTCGAAGGGCCAGAACACGGATCTTGTCGGCTAGAGTCCCGATCGGGGCTTGGAGACCGGGCCACAGATCTTGGGGCCGGCGTAAAGGGTCGCCGAGGCGATGAAAACGACCCTGGCTGAAGACCAGGGCGCCGGGTTGGAACGGCTTGAGCTGGAGGGCTTTGTAGTCGAAGAAGTGCTGAGCCGCTGGATAGGCGGTTAGCAGGACCTGAAAGCCCCGGTCCAACAAAAAACCGTCACGCTCATCGGTGACTACCCGTCCCCCAACCCGCTCACTCTTCTCGAGCACTAGCGGGCGGTAGCCTCGTTCGACGAGCTTTTGAGCGCAGGCTAGACCGGCCAGCCCGGCTCCTACGATCACTACGTTTGGAACAGGCACTCGCCTTGCTTCGTCCTTGATGAGTCCACACCTTTGCAGGCTTCAAAGCTCCAGAAGAGAAGCGCCCTGCCTTATGGTCACTCAATCTCAAGTCACCACCCATCGTGTCCGCATCCGCCCTCGCCTGGCCGAGTGGGATCCCAGGGGACGCCATCTCGCCGCGAGCGCACGTCGCTTCGGTTATCGTGAGGTCGAGGAGGTGACAGCCAGCCGGCTCTATTTTGTGGAAGGAGAGCTGTCCTCTAGCCGTCTCGAAGGTCTCTGCCAGGCGCTGTTGCTCGAACCCGTGAGTCAGGTGGCTGAGTACGGTCAGGGTCAGGCGGCTCCCAATCTGGTGGAGGTTTGCTTCCATCCTGGGGTGACCGACACCGAGGCCGATAACCTGGTGGCTGCAGCTCACCGGCTCGGCTACCCTGAAGTGATTCGGGCTGCCACTGGCTGGAGCTACTTGATTGAGGGTCACCTCGGTCCAGAACGCACCCAGGAGCTGGCCACTCGGGTCCTCTCCAACCCCGTGGTCCAGTCTGTTTCAGTTGGGGGTCCTATTCCCAGTCCTTTACAAGAATTGAATCCTGTGCGGCCTCGGGTGGAGGCGGTTCCCCTCACCGACCTGGCTGAGGAGCAGTTGACCGCGCTTAGTGGGCGCCTCCAACTGGCTTTGGACCTCGAGGAGATGAAGTCGGTCCAGGCTTTCTATCGAACCGAGCAGCGAGAGCCGACTTTGGCCGAGCTTCAGACTCTGGCCCAAACTTGGAGTGAGCATTGCGTCCACAAGACTTTCCGAGCGGCCATTCACTACCAGGACGAGCAGGGAGAGCAGCAGGTTGATGGGTTACTCAAAACCTACCTGAAGAGGGCCACCGACGAACTCAACCGCGATTGGGTCGTTTCGGCTTTTGTCGACAATGCAGGCCTGGTTCGCTTTACCGACCAGCTCGATCTAGCCATCAAAGCCGAAACTCATAATCATCCCTCGGCCCTCGAGCCTTTCGGGGGTGCCAATACGGGGGTCGGAGGAGTGGTGCGAGATGTTCTGGGGGTGAGCGCACGGCCTATCGCCAATACCGACGTTCTTTGTTTTGCGCCTCCCGAGACGGCCAACCTCCCGGCCGGGACCCTTCACCCGGAAACCATCCTGGAAGGCGTGGTTCGGGGCATTGCCGACTACGGCAACAAAATGGGGATCCCAACCGTAGCCGGAGCAGTCGTCTTCCATCCTGACTATGTCGCCAATCCTCTGGTTTATTGTGGCTGCCTGGGCATCTTGCCGAGAGGTGGTCACCCCACTGAAGCTCGCCCCGGCGACCGGGTGGTGGTGGTCGGTGGGCGCACCGGTCGAGACGGACTGGGCGGGGCCACCTTCTCCAGTATGGAGATGGATGTGACCACGTCGGAGAAGTGTTCTACCGCCGTCCAGATCGGGAACCCGATCGAGGAGAAGTTGGTGGCGGAAGGGTTGCTAGAAGCCCGCGACCGCCATCTCTATCACGCCGTGACCGACTGTGGGGCCGGGGGGCTTTCCTCGGCTGTAGGCGAGATGGGCGAAAGGTTAGGAGCCCGAGTCGAGTTGGACCGGGTTCTTACCAAGTATCCTGGTCTTTTACCCTGGGAAGTCTGGCTTTCTGAGGCTCAAGAACGGATGGTCCTGGCCGTGGCTGACGAGCATTGGGATGAGTTGTGTCGGGTGTTTGCTGATCGCGGGGTGGAGGCCACCACCATAGGGCGATTCGAGAAGACGGGGCGGCTCCGGTTGGTGTGGGGAGAGCTTGAGGTCGCCGACCTGCCGATGGAGTTTCTCCACAACGGGATCCCTCAGAGTCAGCGAGAGGCCCAGTGGACAGCTCCCCCAACCCCGCCCGAGCAGTTGCCTCAGCTTGAGCCCCTCAGAGCCGTTGAGCGGCTGTTGGCAGATTCCAATCTCTCGAGTCGTCAACCGGTGGTCGACTACTACGATTACGAGGTGCAGGGAGGGACTGCCAGAAAGCCTGGACAGACCGCCGACGGCGCTGTTATCGTTCCCAGCGAGCTCCAGGGGCTGGGTGACCCTCCGGCGGCTGTGGTGGGGGTTGGAATCTGCCCCCATCGCACCGAACTCGATCCGCGTCTGATGGCCTGGATGGCTATCGACGAGGCCGTCCGCAACGCCGTCGTGGTCGGAGCCGACCCCGACCAGATCGCGATCTTGGACAACTTTTGCTGGGGCAATCCTCGGTTGCCCGACCGACTTGGAAGTTTGGTTCGTTGTTGTCAGGGATGCTACGAGGCGGCGCTGGCCTACGGCACCCCCTATGTCTCCGGAAAAGACAGCCTGAACAACGAGTATCTCACCAAGGATGGTCAACGGAGAGCCATTCCGGGCACTTTGATGATCACGGCCCTGGGTCAGGTTCGAGCTGTTTCCAAGACCGTGGGCGGGAAGCTCCAAAAAGCCGGGAGCCTGCTGGTGATGGTGGGAGCAGACCATCAGGAACTAGGGGGCTCGGCTTTAACCCGAGTGGCCGGGGGCAGCTCAGCTCGATTGCCCCAGCCTCGTCCCGAAGCGGTTGAGACCTACCGAGCCTATCACCGGGCGGTTGGCGACGGAGTGGTCCTGTCGGCTCACGACATTGGCGAGGGAGGCCTGGCTGTCGCGGCAGCCGAGATGGCTTTGGGGTCTGGCCTGGGAGTCGAGCTGCACGAGGCGTCGTTAGAGACACTGTTCTCGGAAACGATGGGACGATTGCTGTTGGAGGTTGAGTCCGACCAGGTGCTAGAGCGCTTCCCGGCAGCTGAGGTGGTGGGGACGGTGGTGAAGGAGACCCACTTCCAGATCGGAGCCGACCAGGTCCCGGTTGCCCATCTCGAGAGGGCCTTTGAGAAACACCCCTTCTCGTGTCTCGAGGACGAGAAGCCCGCCCAGCCCGAGTTGAAGACTCGACTCTCGCCAGGGCCGGTCCCCAAAACAGCCCCCCGAGTGGCCGTGTTGATGGCTCCTGGTACTAACCGAGAACGGGATGCTGTGTTGGCTTTGGAGGCGGCCGGGGCTCAGGTGGAGATGGTCCGAATGAATCGCCTTCAGCGACTGGAGGATTTCGGTTTGGTGGTGTTGCCAGGCGGATTCTCTTATGGAGACGACCTGGGTGCTGGACGTCTCTGGGCTTTTGATCTTCAAGCCCGGGTGGGAGACCAGTTGGCCGAGTTGGCTGAACGGGACCGTCTTTTACTGGGTATTTGTAACGGATTCCAGGCCCTGGTCCAGGCGGACCTGGTTCCGGGCCAGGGAGACCGCGTGACTTTGGCCCCCAACCGTAGCGGTCATTTCGAATGCCGATGGGTCGAGCTCTTGCCGGAGTCTCAGTCTGTGTGCTGGTTTACCCAGGGGTTAGAGGATGCCGTCGAGTGCCCTATGGCGCACGGAGAGGGTCGTTTTCTGACTGACGAAGACCTGCTTCAAACGCTTGAACGAAGAGGCCAGGTCGCCCTGCGCTACCGCCGTAATCCTAACGGGTCAGTGGGCGATATCGCAGGGCTGTGTAATCGCAAAGGCAACGTCTTGGGGCTGATGCCTCACCCCGAGGACAATGTCTTTTTTTGGCACCATCCCAAGCGGGGGGCGGCCAGCGGACTGGCCTTCTTGCGCAACGGTCTGAACCGTCTTTAAGCGGCCGCTCCCAGGGCGCTGGTTTCGACCGAGAGTCTGACTAGCTCGTCGGCTGAGGCCAGTCTCTGCAGCAGCTGCTGGGGTTCTTCCTCGAGATTTTCGAACACGTCACTGTAGATCTCGAAAGCTTCCAGGACCCCCTCGATCTGGTCGCAGAAGTTCGTGTTCTCCTGGCCGAGTTCGAGGAATTTGGTGTAGGTCTGGTGGAGGTAGCTCTCCAAGTGCTGGCAGTCTTCTTCGATAGCCCACAGGAGTTCTTCGTCTTCATCGGCCACCTCAAGTAAGTCCATCAGCGCGCGTAAAGCTACACTCACCGCCGGTAGGCGGCCTGAGGTGACGCTGTCCTGGTGGCTCGATTCCAGGATGTTGATCGAGGAGCCGTTCCAGCCGGTGCTTTACCACTCTGAAAAAATCGTTAAAAAGTGCTCATACTCTCACAGGATAGGAGCAACCAATGAGCACACTCAACACAGCAACGACCCAACCGACTACCGCTCTGGAGCGGCCTCAGCAGGTGGCAGCGGCCACCACCTCCGAGGTCGCAACTTCGGACCAAGCCGTCCAGAGCAATCTTAACTCCCTCTACGACAACCCGAGCGAGATTCTCCCCAATACCAGTCAGCTGGTAGCCCTGGAAGTTGGTGACGAGATCGAACCGAGCGACTACCCGAATACGGCCCCGGCTGAGCTTGAGCCGAGTCTGCCGGACGGGGTCGAGGGAACGGTGGTCAACGCCTCTCCCATCACCGTCACCGACACCTTCAAAGAAGGGCTGATCGAAGCCGTCAGCGGCGGCACTATCGACAATCCTCAAGGGGGCGGGTTCGAGAATCCTGGGGCCACCATCGGGGGGGATAACGGGGACGGGATCGCCATCTATGAAGTCAGTGAATTCGGCAGCTCCGCCGACAGTCAGTCCATCGACCTCTCAAACGTGACCTTTGTCAACCCTGGTGATGGTAGCGTGATCGGGTCGGCCGATCTCTCCAATACCGACGGTTCCCTCAATGACGGCCAGGTGGTCGACATCAATGTGGTCGATGGTTCCGACCAGTACCCGGCTCAGGTCTTCGTGGTTCGGGAAGAGGGAGAGGATGGAGTCACCCGGATGTTCATTCTGCCCGAGACCCGCGACAACGGCAACCCAAACGGTCCCTACTCCACCAACTCTGGTCTGGACCAGCCCAACAACACCCTGACCGATGGTCAGGTCACCTTCACTGGGCCAGAAGACGGCGAGTCGCTGGCCATGCGGCCCTACGATGAGGCCACCGAAGGGCCTCTTGCCAGTGACCAGACGGAGGTCGCCGATGGACCCCTGACCGTCCTTCAAGAGCAGGAGGGGGCTTACGTTGAGCAGTTCTACCAGGCTGTTCAAAGTGACTCTTCCACGGTGGAGCGACGAGAAGTCAGCGAGCGCGAGGCCCAGATGGTCGAGGTCGAACAGGCCACTCAGATCACCAGTCAGGAAGTGACCGAGAAGGAGGAGTTTGAGGTCACCTCAACTGAAACCGAGGTCGGTGAGATCGACCATACTATCGATGAGCTGATCGAGCCGCTACCACCCGCGACCTCGGATCGGGTGGTCGATTCGGAAGGCGAGCCGGTGCAGAACGCTGAGGGCGAGGATCTGCATACTCAGTATATCGACGGCGACCCGGCTCAGCGCGCTGAAGTCAACCAGGCTGGCGACAT
>CAYRFU010000080.1:0-21942 GCA_964423525.1 uncultured Burkholderiales bacterium
TCGCCACGAAAACGAGTTCCGGGCCGACCAGGAGGGTCTCGATTACGCTCAAAGCCAGGGTCATCGGCCTCAGTCGATCGTGGCTGACCTGACATCTCTGCTTCAAGGCCCTGGCGGCCGCCATCATCCCTCCGGGCGCCTTCGTTTGGAAGCTCTTTCTGATTCTTTATCGAGATAATCCACCTGGAAAACCAGGCCACTCTCAGCGGCGATGCGAGCTTGGGCCTCGATAGCGTGGTCACGCTCGGTGAGTTCAGGCAGTTCGGGATCGTGGTCCCGTTCATAAGTAGCCTGGGTCTTGCCAGTTAGAAACTCCAGCATCGCTTGATGGGAGGTCTCCTGAGCCAGCTCCAAAGGCGATTTGGGTAGACAGTCTCCCCAACTTTGCAGATTCGGGTCGGCACCGTGCTTGAGCAAAATCTTGATCCCAGTGAGCTGCTTGAGACGGACACACTCGAACAGCATGCTCCACCACTCCCCCCAGGTATCAGTGAACATCCGGTTATCATTGACCTGAGAGTTGTCTTGTTCGAGCAGTTTGTCAAGAAGGGCCCAATTCTTTTGCTCTACAGCTCGTTTCAGCCAACCTCGCGGAACCATAGTCATCCGGTGCTATTCCACCGAAGGTCCTCCATCACTTCTCGAGACGGAAATCTGGTCGTAACACGGGGGAGCGTCGACGTGACCGGAGGCGACGAGACTGTCCACCAAAGAGCTGGGCTCCGAGGAGGAGTGGAGCATCCAGGGTCAGATTGGTGACCATGCTACACCGAGGTCATCACTCGTCTTTGAGTCGGAGGACACCTGGTCACCTGAGTTCAAGCGCCGAGTCGTTTGGGCGGACCGGGTAGCGGGAACAGCCCGAGGCTCCTTCGAAGCTCAACGTGTGACCACTGACAGCACTATCTTGACGCGCCGAAAGCTTCAGCATCTGTTTGCCATCTACGACTTTGACGGTAACGGCTTCTTGGACCGTAACGACTATGAACAAGTCGTGTCCAGCTTGGCCACGATCCGGCGACTCAAACCCGAAACTCCAGGTTACCAGAGTCTTTCTCAGGCCTATCTAGGCGTCTGGGAAGAGCTGCGTTCTGAGGCCGATGCCAACAACGATGGCCGTGTGACTCTCAACAAGATGCTCGACTTCTGGCGACGAATGGGTGAGGACCCCAAACTCTTTTATCGTCACGTCGTGGCCTTGGGAGATCTGCTCTTTATCCTGCTCGACGCCAACGGCGACGGCTACATCGTTGAGCAGGAATACCTCGACTACGCTCGCTGCTTAGGTTTCGAAGCTGGACAGGAAGCCTTTACCAAACTCGACGTCAACCGAACGGGCCGACTAACTCGCGACGACCTTCGTCAGCGACTCCAGGAATTCTACCTGAGCGAGTCCGAAAGCGCCGCGGGCAACTGGTTCTTCGGCCAACTTCCTTCGCCTGAGTCCTCCCTTTAGGGGGCAGCAGAACTAGCTCCTGGACTGCGCCGTGGGAGCGGGCTAGGCCCCCATTTACAGAAAGAGCAGAAAACCCTAACGAGCTTACTTATCGTCGGCATTGCCTGCATTACCGGCGTTTCCAGCATTACCCGCGTTACCCGCGTTGCCAACAGGTCCACCCATAGGTGGCGCGGCGGTGGCGGGCTGGCCCAATCCGCCGCTAGCACCAAGAGTGAGCAGAGCGACGATGATCTGCATCAATTGGTCTAAAGCTGGGTTGCCCATGGTGGGAAGACCGCCCGGCGCGCCACCCGTGATGCCAGGCATTCCAATGCCCGGGAAGCCAAAGCCTGGTTCCTGGCCAAAGAGGGGCTGGGCGAAAGGCCGCTGCCCGAATGGGGAGGCAAAGGGCGAGGCGAAAGGGGAGCCAAAGCCAGGTCCAGCCAACGGTGAACCGATCATCGGTTGCCCCAATCCTCCCAGAGGCGAACCCACCATGGCTCTGAATCCAGCCGAAACCGCTTCCAGGGCTGCGGCCACGGAATTCAACTGGGCGGGGTCCGGGCCAGCCCCCAACGGGGCTGTGGGGGCGGGGGGCAAAGCCGTTCCGACCGGTGAGGCGCCCAATGGGGCTACGGGGTTAGGGTTGACAGCGGCTCCGGCCGCTCCAGGGTTAAGACTTCCAACGCTCGGCATAATCACTACTCCAGAAAGGTTCTCTCCTGCACGGGGGTCGTCCCAACGATAGAGTAGCAAGACGGCCTTCCAACGGCTTTCACCGAACCAGTCAACTTATTGCCGATTTGTAAACATTTGCAAGCTAAAGTACGTCAGCCCAATCATCCACGAAAGAGGGATCGATGCGCGAGGGAACGGGGAGCTTGTGGTAAGCCCGAAGGAAACTCTTCGTCTCCTCAGGATCGTCTAAGTATTCTCGAGCGTGAGTCCTCAAGAAAGCTGCCAAGCGAGGGTCGGTCGGCTCAATCTCTTTCACCAGGGCGTCAAGAGGAGCTATCAAGTCGAGAAGAATCTCCAGCTGCTCGATCCGTTCCTCACCACCGGGGTGGCTTCTCAACCATCCTGGCCCTCCCCCACCTCGCTGCTGCTCGAGCTCAAGAAGCTTGGTTTGGACAATCACAAAGTCACTCACCTCAAAGCCGGCACCGTAGGCGGTAAACAGACCGTCTCGATCAGCTTCCAGCTCAAAACCTCGGCTGTAACCGCTAGCAAAGAGAATATTCATAAAATCGGTGCCCAAACGAGCCCAGGGGGTGCCCGTTGCCACCGTGACCAACACTCCGAGAATCCCAGCCCGCTGACTTTGCTCGAACTGGAGACGAGCATGGCGACGCCGACTATGAGAGAGTTCGTGACCCAACACACAAGCCACTTCATCGTCGGTCTCTAGCACATTGAGCAGACCCGTGGTGATGTAAAAAGGCCCGGTCGGTGCGGCGAAAGCATTGACGTCAGAGGTGTCGAGAACAAGAAACTTGTAGCCCTGGTCCTGGTAGTGGTTGGAGCGTAGGAGCCGCTCCCCGATCTGCTCCACTCGTCCGGTGTAGGAGGCATCGTCGCTGAGAGGATACCGCGACTGAATGAGAGTGGCCACGTAGCGACCCAACCGGCGATCAAGGTCATCGTAAAAAAGACTTCGATTTCGTTCGGGAAAGCAGATGGGGCAGGGCCGACCTTGCTGGTCCAAGGCGGCCTCCTCAGAATCCAACAGCTGGAGCTCCGCTCGCTGGGCCAAGTGGGGGGCTGTCTCTTTGTGATACAGCTTGCTGCCCGGATTAAAGACGATGCTCTCCGGCGGGATGGCGGTGGTGGCCACCAACTTACGTCGGATCTCGTCGGCCCGACGACCTCTCAAGCTTAGACGCCGTCGCGCTCCGCTAGCCAGGTTGACCAGGACCGCGTCTATGCGCTCCTGTTGATAGGGCTTGAGCAGCAAGAGCTTGGAAGTGGCAAAGACCGCGGTGGCCCGGTCACTGGTGAGCAGCCTCTCGGGCCAAGACAAGAGAGCGCAGCGTTCGGCAAAGCTCAGGCTAGCCACGGCTTCGGGGACCAGCAACTCCCGCCACTCAGTCACGACTTGCTCGCCCAAGTCGGGGCGCCAAGCCCCCTGCTCTTCATAGACCCAGCGGCCCTTGCCATCGACCACCAACACACCGAGGGGATCTGCCTGGACCGGCAACCAGAGGAGTAGCAAGAGCAGGACTCTATAGGGCACGAAACTCCAACACGATCACTTTGAAATCCTGATGACGATCTTGGGGCACCCGATAAGTGACTTCAAAGTCAGTCCGACGCCAGCGTGAGAATTGAATGTCAGTCTCGATCTTCTCGCCTTCGAGGGTGAATACGAAGGGCTCGACCGAGTCAGGCGGACCGTAACGGTCTTGCAAGCTTTGATAAAGCTCGTCGGGCAAAGAAGATTGGTGCGAGACCGTCAGCAGGGCCGCCATCGAAGCCAAGACGTTCTCATTGTCAAAGCGGTAGACGAAGCGAAGGTCTCCGTGCAGGCTTTCCCAGAAGACCGTATCGTCTTCCCCCGAGACGGTTTCGTCGGTGCCGACCGGAAGGGTCTTGGTGAGGGCTTCGACCTCCTCCGGTCCAGACTGGCCCAGCACCAGCGTTTGCGCCCCAGCGGGGTCCCACCGCCGTCCGAGCACGCTAAAGAGCCGCTGGTAAAGGTCGTGAGTGGTCTCCCCGGAAGCCGAGCGGTGACACCCCACTGTTCCCAGGGAGATCAGAAAAATCAGGCAGAGACAGGAAAGTCTGGTAGTTGTGTTCGGTATAGCCATTGGGCGAAAAAGTCGTCTAAAGGTTGCTGGCTGATCTCCTCAGCCACCTGAATGAAATCCCCGGTTGTAGCCGTTTTTCCCCGATACTGATCAAAATATGTCTGAACGGTAGTAAAGAAATCTTCATCACCGACTTCGAGCCGTAGGGCGTGGAGGACCAGGGCTCCTCGCTGATACACCTGAGCGGTGAAGAGTTCGTTAGCCTCGGGCTTGGCCACCGGAGAACCAGAGGACCACTTCATGCGGTCGTGGACTCGCTGAGCCTGCCGCTCTAGCTGCTCGCGGCCATGGTTGCGTTCATCCCACAACCACTGGGAGTAGGTGGCAAAACCTTCGTTGAGCCAAATGTCTCGCCAGTGCTCAAGAGTGATGGAATTGCCAAACCATTGATGGGCCAACTCGTGCACGTAAATCGTCTCGTAGCTCTTACGGCCGTTGACCATACCTCGCTCGTAGAGAGGTAGAGTTTGGGTCTCGAGGGCTGCTCCGCCGATGGAGGTGTCCATCACGATACCACCGTAGACCTCGAAAGGATAGGGACCGAAGAGGCCTTCAAAGTATTCGAGCATCTCGGGAACCCTTTCGAAATCCCTTTCCGCCATCTCGGCGATGTCGCTGGGGAAATAGTGGCGAATCGGCAGACCACCTGGGCCAACATCCTCGTGGCGAACGTAATCTCCGACGTGAACGGTGGCCAGGTAGCTCGCCATCTCGTCGCGCGCTTTCCAGACAGAGGTCGTCTTGTCACCGTGGTCTGTGACCGACTCCAGCACCCCGTTGGCCACAGCCACATCGGGATTGGGTACGGTCACATGAAAGTCGTAGGTGGCCGTATCACGAGGATGATCGTTGACGGGATACCAGGCCTGGGCTCCATCGGGCTGACTCACCACGTAACTGCCATCGCGAAAGGTGTTCCATCCGAGGCGCACCGGGGCGTAGGGAGAAGAGTGGGGCTGAGGCATCCCCGAGTATTCGACGGTAACCTCGAAAGAGTCGCCTCCGCGAAGCTGCTCGGCCGGAGAGATGACCAGCTCCGCCTGGTCGCGTTGAAATTGAGCTTGCTGTCCATCGACAGTCACCCTGGAAATGTCAAAGCCTCGAAAATCGAGATTGAAGCGAGCCAGGTCTCTCTCAGCCTCGGCCATCATGGTCGTCTTGGCCACCAGAGAGCGGTCCGGTAAGACTTCGATCTCGACCCGATAGTGCTGGGCGTCGTAGCCTCCATTCCCCATCAGCGGGAAGAGCGAGTCCCCGATTCCGGGCTCACCGACTTCAGGAATGCTCGGGCCCTCGAACCGGTCCATCATGGGCTCGGCCGGATCACTCTGAGCGCGATCGAAAAACTGGCAAGAACAGGCCCTGTGGCTGACGGGAGGGAGTGAATTCAACACTCACCCATCCTGACCACAGGGCCGGCCCTGGTTGTTAACCTGGTGTTACGACGCCGGCGTGGCGGTCACGTCCAACTTGATGACCACTTCTTCGCGAATCAGGTCATCGGGCTTACCTGGGTACTGAATACCAAAGTCCATCCGGTTGATCGAAAATTCAGCGGTAGCCATGACCTTCTCATCGGAGACAGCGATCGTGGCGGGAAAGGTAATCGCTTTCGTCTCGCCGTGAAGAGTAAGATTGCCGGTCACCTCGTAACCGTCGTCTGTCTTCTTGATGGTAGTCGATTCAAAAGTCGACTCCGGGAAGCCCTCGACGTCAAAGAAGTCGGGCCCTTTGAGGTGGGTCGTTAGTTTAGCCGCGTCGGTCTCAACCGAAGTCATATCGATGGCGATCGAGACTCGGCCCTTTTCGATGCCGTCCTCTGGAACGATCACAGAGCCGCTCACCTGGGGGAAGTTCCCGGTATGGCTACCAGTCACTTTAGAGCCTACGAAGGTTACAGAAGAAGCCTCGGTGAGTTGGTAGTCTTTGCCGGTCACTTCTTTGGCAACGGGTTCGGCAGGCACATCCTGCACTTTGGCCTGGGGTTTGTTGTCGGCAGGGTTGCTGGCGCATCCGACCAGCCAGAGGCAGGTCAATGCGAAGAGTAAAAATCGAGTCATCATGATTCCTTTCCTAGTCGTCCCTTGCGTTCGCACAGGCGTGCAGGAAGCCTTCCAGGCCTTCTTTAAGGGGTTGGGACGTGATTGAAGATGTCTTCGAGAACCTGGTGGGCCAGTTCAGCGACCCTTTCACCTTCTACCGAGAGTTGATCCAAAACGCCATGGATGCTGGCTCTGGTAGGGTCGACGTGACGGTGGACTGGCTGGAAGAGAAGGGTATGGTCCTGGTGACCGTCAGCGATAGCGGCGAAGGAATGACTCAAGAGATCATTCAGTCCAAGCTGACTCGCCTGTTCTCCTCAACCAAAGAAGACGATTTTACGAAAATTGGAAAGTTCGGCATCGGGTTCGTCTCGGTTTTTGCCATCGCACCCGAACTGGTTCTCGTCGATACGGGTCGGGACGGAGAGTTTTATCGAATCGCCTTCGACGGAACCACAGACTACAAAATTTTGCGACTTGAATGGCCTATCGAAGGCACCTCCATCCGGGTCTACAAGCGCCTCAATCCAGAAGACCTGGCCGAGTTCGAACGCCGCTCCCAGGAGACCATCGCCTTCTGGTGCTGCCACTCGGAAAACGAGATCACCTTCAACGGAGAAACGATCAACCAGAGGTTGGAGGTTGACTCCCCTTGTCAGGTCTATTACGAGGGCCAGGGCACTCAGATTGTGGCCGGCTATACCAGCTCAGCCCTGCCCGAGTTCGGCATGTATAATCAGGGCTTGACCCTCAAAGTCGGAAAACAGGACCAATTCCCAGGAGTCACTTATAAAATCAAGTCTCGTTACCTTGAGCACACCCTGACCCGAGACAACGTCCTGGAAGATGAAAACTACGAGAAAGCTTTCAAGCTGCTGACCAAAGTGGTTCGCCAGCAGCTAAGCGCCAAGTTCCAGAAACAGGTGGTCGACCTGATCCAGGCTTACCCCGAAACCAGCTCAGAACTGGCTAACCTGATGGCCTGTGCCTCCCCTGTTCTGAGTCGTTGGCGCGACAGTTTTCCCCCCAGCTTTGTCGACCAGCCACTCTTTCCGGTCCTTCACGGACCGCCCTTGTCTATCAATGACGCCCGGCGGGCCGCCGCTCGCGAAGGCTGTCTCTACATCGACGACCGCCGCACTGAGGTCAGTCACCGCCTTCACCAGGAGGAGCTTCCCGTCTTTTGGGCCCACCCGGCCTCCTCCCTCACGGAAGCGCTGCGGGCCGTGACTGGCAGCACCATTCGTATCGCCAGCCGAGAGGTAGCCACCCCGGTGCCAGGCGAGACTCCTCCAGCCCTCAAAAAAATCGGTTGGAATGTCGTCTCGTTGTTGCGAAGGGGAAGCGTCAGCGTCTTGAAGATTCAGCTCGCCGACTTTCACTACGAGGGGTCGAGCGTTTCCCATTTGCCCTGCCTGGCCCAGCACGAGCCGGGAGAGCCTATTCGCCTCTACGACCGAGGTTTCTGGAGCAGTCTTCAAAAGTATCCAGGAGTGCTGCTCTACAACCAACGTCATCCGCTGGTCAGAAAAGCCCTGGCTCAAGTCGAACACAGTCCTCTCCTGGCCTCCTTCGTGCTGGCCAAGGCGGCTCTTCTCCAAGACGGATTACCCGACTCGATAGAGGCCAAAATCGCCGGAAGAGCGGCCAAGATCCGGTCATGAACCCGTTACTTAAAGAGCTGATCTACGAGGGCGCGGTGGAAGAGCGTAGCGCCTCTTTCTCCTTGGCGATGGAAAAGGCTAAAGAGAAACTTAAAAGATTTCAGCTCCCCGACCCTCGCTTCTATATCTTGCAGCTGATTCAGGCCTTTATTGCGTCCGGGGCCGACCGAATCGAGGGGACTCTGAAGGAGGAGATGGTCGGCGCCACTTTGACCCTCCGTTTCAATGGGCCTGGCTATACCCGCTTTGAACTCGAGACCCTCTACGACTTCCTGTTCAGCTCTGGTCGGGACCGGTCTCAAGATCGCACTCGTGAACTGGCTCTCGGTGTGGTCTCTTGCCAGGCTCTCAATCCGAAAGAAATCCGGCTCTACAGTAACGGCAGCCTGTGGGAGAAGAGTCAGGCCAACGACTATGTCGAGCAGGTCATCAACCAGGATCGAGGCAGCGACAGCTTCTTTGAAATCGTGTCCCGGGGCCGCTGTCCGGAGGTTCGTTTGCTCAAGAGCCACTGCCTGAACTGCCGGGTAGAATTAACTCTCAACGGCGATGCCGTTTGTTCTAACTCGACCCTCTATATGGGCACCCCCTGGCCCAACCACCGGTTCCAGAAAGACGGTATGGTCGGGGCCGTGGGTCTAGGCTACGGCGAACTCTCCCAGTCGAGCGTTGTCTTTCTGCGCTACGGGGTTCAGGTGGCGCGAAGATGGGAACCGCGGATCCACCCTCCGGTGGCCTTGATCGTCGAAGCTGAGGAGGTTCGGAAGAACGCCTCTCAGTCGGATGTGGTGGAGGACGAAGCCTACTTTCGCTGCATCAACTCCCTCCAAGACGTATTGATGTCTTTAGCCGCTGAACTGGCCAGCCGACGCATACCAGCCTACCAGCGCGAGACGGTGCTGGCCTATCTGCTGGAATTTTTCGACGAGTGGATCAGCCCCCGCGCCCTGGAGGACCCGGAGTCTCTCCCTGAGAGCCTGCGAAAGCTCCTCTCGCTTCGCGTCTTTCCGGATATCAAAGGCCGACTCCACTCGCTCGACCAGCTGAAGAGCTATTACCACCGAGACGGCTACCTTAGCTTTGCCAAGAAGAAGATGCCCTATGTGAAGCTGGGGGAGTGGGCCGTCATGTGCCCCAGTCCCCGCCAGGCAACCACCCTTCGAAGGCTCTTCCCGCAGGTGCGTTATGTGGATGACGAACTCGTTCGCTCCATTCGCGAAGGGCGACCAGCCCGGCCGGTTCGCGACGACCAGGTCAAGACTCGCCAGCACCGGACCTTCCTAACCCAGGTGACCCTCAAGATCGAAGGTCATCAAATCTTTACTGGTGTGGTAGACCAGCACCCGAGTAATCGCTGCACCATCGTCACTCTCACCTCTCCGTCTACCCAACAAGAAATCGAGTTTCGGGGTTGGTCCGTTTTCGTGGAGCAACCCTCCCAGGTCACCGACCCCGTCACCACAGGCCTCAAGGCGATCGCTCAGGCCGGTCCGATGCTGGCCAAAAACTTGAGCTTGAACCTCGCCCAACGAGCGGAACTGCAGCGCTTTCGAGCCAGGGAAAATCTGGCTTACTACCTGCTCAACCAGCTCCTCGGCCTGGACGAGTTGAGCCTCACCGAGAACTTCGAGGTACGGGTGGCCCGAGCCCAGGAGGTGGTCGGCTGGGAGCTGTGGCAGGTCCCGCTTTTCGAAACTCGCCAACGAAAGCAACTGGTCTTGATCAGCCTAGCCGACCTGGCTCGCTGGATCCGCGAGTTTGGCTCAGCCACCGTCGCTTTCGGCGGCCCTCGACCGGAAGACGATTTCGCCCTGGATGCGAGTTCGGGCGTGCATCGACTCCTGGAGCGAATCTTCGGAGAAGACGAGATCGTGGAAGCTTCTTTCGAGGACCCGAGGATGCCCGAGCGACGGCATCAGTCCCAGCTGGCTGGGGCTTCCCGAGCAGCCGAACTGACACCGATGGAAGCAGAAAAGACAGCCGAACAGGAACAGGCCGAACTCGACCAGCTTAAAGCCGAGTTTCACCAAGCCCTGGAAGAGCCCGAGCAAGCCCAAGACTCACAAGAGCCGGCTCCTCTTCCCGAAGTCAAGCCGATACCAACCTTCGGTGAGACAGAGGAGTCCAAAGCCCCAAGCCCAGAGCCCGAGAAAAAGAAGCCGGAACCGAAGAAAATCAGTCCCAAAGAGAGGGAGCGAGCCCTTTTGCGAGCCACCCCGTGCTTGGTGGGACGACCTTTTAAGAGAGAGAGTCTCAGCGGCTATGTGTGTATCCCCCGCACCGGTCCCAACGAGATCTCCCTCTACCACGGCGAGGAGAAGATCGACACCTTCGACCCGGGTGCCGTTCGAGCGGTAGGGTTCGCCGAACTTGAGGCCCCCGAATTGGGACCACAGGAGCGGGAGTGCCTGGAAGCAGAATGCGACACCCTCTACCAACTCCTGGCAGAATACTTGCAAGAACTTGAGCCTCATCAACCAGAATTTCACAGAGGCCAGGGCTATCTGCTCCGCTACGTCCTCGCCTGCCGCGATAAAGTCCTGCGCCAACTGGAACTGGGTGGTCACAGTCCTCTCACTCGAGTTCATTTCATCCCCTGCACCGGAGGCTCGCTGGCCAGCTTGGACTGCTTCTATCAGATTGTCAAGTCGATCGGTCGGGTCCGAGTAGCCGAGGCTGGAGCTGAGAAAATCGAGGCCGACAGTGTCGTCGCTGAACTAGGAGGACTTCTGACCGAGGACTTCTTCGAACAGCTGTTTGAGTGCCGCGTGGACCTTCTCGAAGAGCCTGATGAAGACCCGCCCGAGGAACGTCTGCTCAAAGCCCTCAGGCGAGAGTTCGTGCGCCTCTGCTCCGACCCCGAGTTAGCCCTCAGACCAGAGGTTCTGGCCGGCTTGCAGTGGGGTGAGCCGACCTGGTTCCTGCAGATTCGGGGCCGCTACTACATTCAGCATCATCCTGACACTGGCGTGACAGAACTGAACCCCAATCATGGACTGGTCAAAACCGCTCTCAAAAAGCTAGCCAGAGACTCCCGCCTGGTGCCCGTTCTCGTCTCCTCTCTCTACACCACCATCAACAAGACTCTCGAGGAAGTGGAAGACCACCACGAACTGGCCTTTCTCGAAGCTCTGCTCGACGCTTTCCCCAACGGGTAAAACTCAGTGCTCCACTGGTGCCGTCTTCAAATTCTCAGGAAAGGCCGGCCGCTGCATCATGAAGTCGAGGTAGCGGTCGAGTTCCCCTAAGCTCTCCAGAAGCTTCTCCCAGCGCCCCCAAATCAGCACATACACTAGCATAATGTCAGCCAGAGTCAGACTCTCTCCGACCACGAACTTCCTCCCCCTCATCCTTTCGTTGAGAACACTGGCAGCCCGACAAAAATCGGCCCTGGCCAGCTCGATAGCGGCTGGACTCCTTTTCTCTTCGGGATAGAGAAATGTATGGCAATCGATTCGCTGAAGATGAGGCTCAAGCTCGGTTACGGTAAAGAAAACCCAGCGATACATCTCAGCCCGGAGGGATGCATCAGCGGGAATCAAACCGCTCTGAGCGTATTTCTCGGCTAAGTAGAAGCAGATGGCGCCGGACTCGCAGACGACCTGGTCGCCGTCTTCCAAAACCGGCATCTTGCCTTGAGGATTGAGCTTCAAATACTCGGGTGAACGATGCTCTCCCAGACGAGGGTCAATGATGACAGGCTCGAACTCCAGGCCAAGTTCCTGCAACAACCAATAGGGTCTATTCCAGCGGGTTTTTCCGATACCGTAGAGCTTCATCGAGGGCCGTTCCCTTTCTCCCTTGCCTTTTCCCCCAGGCGGTCGCAGTTGTCACAGCAGGGGGCGATCGGCTCCACCTCCTGCTGACCGAAGTGGCCGACGATGACCAGCCTTCGACAGGACTTCGACTTAGCGAAGTCCACCATCAGTTGAAGCTGACCGCGTCGGTGAGCGCGATAGGTCTCAGAAGCTTTGAGCTGGTCAGCCAAGAGCTCCGGTCGCCAGGGGAGAGCGGTGAAATGACTGGAGCGACCCCGCACCACCAGGCCGGCTTTCTCCAACTGAGCCACCGCCACCCGGTTGAGACGATGGAGGTTTCTTCCATTGGCGATGCTGCGATGAGCTTTGCGCAACCCTTCCAAAGTCGGAAAGGCTCTCAAGATAAACCAGTCCTGAAGGCGACGGTCATCACGGTCGTAGAGAAGAACCGCCCGGGCTAACTCTCCATCTCTCCCGGCCCGGCCCACCTCCTGGTAGTAGGCCTCCAGGGTTCCCGGCATAGAGTAGTGGACAACCAGACGGATGTCGGGACGGTCGATCCCCATTCCGAAGGCGTTGGTGGCCACCACCACCGGGGCTGTCTCACCCGAGAATCGCGTCTGGGCACGGCTCCGGGCGGCGGCACTGAGACCACCGTGATAACAGATAGTGGGTCGCAGGTCAGTCAGCAGTGCGGTCACCTCTTCTGCCTGAGCCCGGGTTCCCACATAGACGATCAAGGCCTCCTCCGGGTGGGCTTTGACCAGGGCCACGAGGGCTCTCTGTTTCTGGCTTTCTCCCTCACAGGGCAACACCGCCAGACTCAGATTGCTCCGGTCAAAACCGGTCACCACCCGGACCGCTTTGGGGATCCCCAGACTGTTGACGATGTCTTCTTGAACATCGGGAGTAGCGGTGGCGGTCAGCGCCACCGTGACCGGATTGCCCAGTTGCTGACGAAGCGCTTTGAGGCGTCGGTAGTCGGGTCGAAAATCGTGACCCCATTGAGAAATGCAGTGGGCTTCGTCGATGGCCAAGAGACCGATGTCGAGTTGAGTTAGGAGATTCCGGAAGGAGCGGGAATAAAGCCGCTCTGGAGCCACGAACAATAACTTGTAATGGTTTTGTTTGAGCCGTTCCACCCGGCGGGCCTTCTCTTGGGGCTCCAGACTGGAGGCTAGATAGGTTGCCTGGACGGCTCCTCCCTGCAAGCGGGAGACCTGGTCGACCATCAGAGAAATGAGAGGGGACACCACTAGCGTCAATCCCTCCACAGTGCAAGCACCCACTTGATAGATCAAAGACTTTCCCGAACCGGTGGGCATAACCGCCAACACGTCCAGGCCTTCCCACAAAGCCGCCAGTGCCTTCTGTTGGCCCGGCCGTAATTGAGCCACTCCGAACGTTTCCAATAACTCTTGCATCGAGCACCTCCCGCCCGCGCTGATTTGTTCTGGCGCGGTCGCTATTAGAGTGCTCCTCGAAGGTCACCTGAGTGTGTCCCGGCTGTAGCCAAAAGTTTTCCGGAATATTGCCAAGTTATGAAGGACGAAAAGGCTCGCAGCCGGGTGCGAGCCTTATTTTAAAGAGCTATGACAAAGATTCGGCGGGCGAATCAAGATTCGAGGTCGAGCAGGCGAACCTCGTTGGGATGGAGGTATTTCGGATTGCGCCAAAGCCAGACGATCGTCTTGCCGTCGTCAGAAAGAGTGGGAGTGGAGTTGTGGCCTTCGCTATCATCGGTCAACTGGGTCACTTGACCGTTGTGATAGACCTTGATCTGAGCCGGGCTACCCGGCAGGCCACCCTCGGTCCAGACTACTGTCTCGGCATCATCGGAGATGTCGATATTGGTGATCAGAGCAGCTTCGGCAATCTTATCTTTGCGACCATCGGTCAGATTCCAGCGATAGAGAGAAGCCGGAGCGGCCCCTTCTTTCTCGACCCAGGCCAACCAGTCCCCGCTCTCGGAGGTGACGAAGGCTCGTCGGTTGTTCTTACTGTTCTCATCGGTTTCGAACAGAACCGGTTTCTGATAACCGTCTGGCTCGACCATCCAGATCGAGTTGGTCGAACTGGCGGGAGCCAGTTGCAGGTAGAAGATTCTTCCTCCGTCATCAGCGATCTGAGGGAGTCCCGACAAAGTCGGAGGCTCGGTCAGGGCTTGCATCCCCTCTTCATGGTCCCAAACCATGGCTCGTCGGTCCCGATAGTTGGGCGACCAGGCTCCCCAAACCACCCTGTTTCCGTCATCCGAAACGTCGACGTCCCAATCCGGTCCAGGGGTAGCTCCGATGGCCACCGGCTCTTCATCGCCCGGTCCTTTGCGGTAGATATCCCAGCTCTTGGTGCCTTCCTTGTCGTAGCGTTCCCAAACGCACACCGAGCCATCGTAGTTCAGACGAGGGGCCTTATCGGCGTAGCGATCGTCGGTTAAAAGCTCAGGCTCCTCTCCTCGAACCTGACGCTCGATCTCCGAGATTCCGGGCTCCATGCGGCGCCAGGCAAGAACCTGGCCGTCTCCCGACAGGGTGGGCGTGTCGACCGTTCCGCGAGCGATCACTTGATACTGTGTATTCATCCTTAGCTCCTTAGGAGCTTGGTAGACCAGGGGTATGGTAGAGCCTGACGATTGCCAGACTCGGACGAACTTGTTAAAAGTTCGCTACTTCTCGAGCCACTCGAGGTGAGTCTCTTTGAAGACCACCCCTAACCCCTGGAACCAACCGACACGCTGCTGAACCTCCTGGAGGTGCGGAAGTCGGAAAAGCTCGCTGGCCAGCTGGCGGGGGACGCGGGCCACCACCGAGCCGTTGAACCCGAGCCCGTGCCGGTAAGGCTCAAGGGCCTGCAGAAGCTCCTGGCGGATACCACGCCCCCAGGTCGCCACTGAGACCACTAGAGGGGTTTCCTCCCCCTCTGCCTTGGCGGCCTCTTTCATCAGAGGAAGGTTTACGTCGATCATTTCTCGGGCGTCAAAACTCATACTGAACGAAGTGCAACGTCGGCGACCTGGAAGCCTGTTGCGAAGGGATCAGGCGTCGAACTATCAAAAAGCTGGCAGATGCGGTGGGTGCTCATGATGGCCTTGTTGGCGCTGGCGGGATGTAGTCAGCCGCCCCAGCCAACTGATCCTCCACCCCTCGCGACAGCTTCTCCCCAACTCGAAGCCGAACCCACCGCGAGCCCTCCTCCTCCGGGCAGCTCCAAGTCCCGTCTCAAAGCTGCTGTCCTGACGAGCGACCCCAAGAATCCTGTGGACCAAGCCGAGTTCCCCCTGGAGGCGGACAGCCTCCATCTACTGGTCAGCCTTCAACCGACCTCTCGCAAGTCGGAATTCCGTTGTCGCTTCACTCAAGCGGGGAAAGACCTTACAGAAAGCGTCTCCGAAGAGGTCGCTCCAGGACAGCGTCAGGTAAACTTTGAGTGGAAGCGACCGGCAAAAGGATGGCCCCAGGAGCCGATCCAGGTGAGTCTCTACCTTCAAGACGGGTTGCTGTTGCGAAAGACCTTCCAGTTCACCGAGCGGCCGCCCGAGGTCGGCTATCAGCCCAAAGTGACGCTGACCGAAGACCCCCACCAGGAGAAGCCTCGCTTCACCTTCACCACCGGGGTTCATGAGCATATTTTCCTGGTCGTCGCCACCGAGGAGCTTCCCCAAAAGACTCCTGTCCGAGCCGTTTGGATCGCCAAGGACGTGGAAGGCTTTGAACCCGATGAGCTGCTGGGAGAGTGGACCATCAAGTCCGGCCCCCCGACCGAGGACGGATTGTTTATGTTCAGCGCCCCTCAGGGGGGATTCATCCCGGGCTCCTATCAAGTCGATGTCTACTTTCGTCAACAACTCGTGTCCAGCCAGAACTTCTGGATCACGGAGAAAAAATCGTGACCGAAGAGCTGGAACGCGCCATCGCTCAAACCGAACCACCACCGCTCGAACTCCGACTCGGAAACAAGTTAGGCTGCTTGCTCGACCCAACTCAGGGGCGTGCTTTCTATACCCGGGTGATGGTGGGCCTCGCGGCTTGGAGCCGAGACTGGGGTATTCCCCTGCCCGTTCTGTCTTTTGCTCCCGGACACGAGTTGGGAGGCAACGAGTACCGCTTCTCCGTCGACGGACAGTCGGAAGCCTTCGGCGAATCTCAAGCCAGCGGAATCCTGGCCGTAGCCGAGCCGTCGCTCACCCAGGGCCTGCTGGGTCTGGAGACTCATGATCCGATCTACCATCTCCCGGCCAAGTGGATCAGCTCCACCCAGACCCAGAAAGCTCGAGAGCTGGGATGCATCGTGTTCGACCCGGCCGCTTTGATCATCACCCATATGCTGGAGGTATTGGGACGAGAGGGTTGGCGATTTTTGACCCTAGACAGCTGTGAATCCAAGCTGGAGAAGTTGGCCGCCAAGAAGCCAGCCCTAGTCCGAGAAGCTGGCCGTCGCCTCACCCTCCCGAAAACGGTCCACCTGCTCAGAAATCTGGCCAAGGAAAGGGTGGCCGTGGCGGATCTGGGAGCCATCCTGGAAGGTGTGGTCGAGGCCATCGAACCTGATGAGGAGCCAGGATTTCATATCGTGGACCGAGTCCGCTCCGAAATCGGAGCCATCATCTGCTCTCCCCTCTTGGGCCCCTCGGGAGAACTTCTAGCGGCGGCTGTCACCAAAGGGTTGGAGGAGCGGCTCAAAGCCGAGAGTCACGAAGGGCTGACCCAGGTCGAACCGGATTTTCTGACCTCGGTGGTCGGATGCCTGACTCAAGAACTGTCTCCGCTGATGCAACGATGTCCCGGATTAGTTCTGGTGGTAGATTTCGAGCTTCGCAGTATACTCAGCCAGCTCCTTAGAAGACAGTTCGACACCCTGCCTATTTTAGCTTGGAGCGATATTCCCCCTTGGGTTGACCTGCGCGTGGTGGCCGAAATCGGAAGCCGTCTCCATCCTCGGGCCCGCCCGATACCTCGTCGACGCTATGAAATCTCTACTCGCCCCAAATCCGACGCCACCAAGGTCTCGAGTGGATAGCTTGAAGTTCTTCTCGTAAGTCAGAGAGCTCGCGCCGGAGCTGCTCATTCTCTAGTTGAGCCTGCTCCAACTCGGATTCGATCTGCTCGCGGACCTTCTTTTCGAGCGCCAGGTCCTCTTCGACCTCAGCCAGGTTCGACTCGCTCACCGCGAGCCGTTCCCGTAGCTTTCCGAACCGGGCCATCAGAGCCTCGTGGCGTTTGAGCGGGACTCGCGCTCGACGCTTGATAGCTCGTCCGTGGGTGTCTTTGACGCGGGTGAGCTCGGTATCGAGAATCTGATAACCCAGTTCTTTGGAAGGGCGTAACGCCACAATCTCACCTTTGCGGATCAAATGGAGGACCCGTCGCTCGCTCAGGCCTGTGGCGGCCGCGAAGTCCGCAACATTAAGATAGGTGTACTCGGCAGTCTGCTCCATAGACGGAGATTCCGCCTCAACAGTTGAATTTCCTTCAACTACACCAGCGAGCCCGGGCCACCATATCGACCACCCGATGGAGGTCGAGCTCATCGAGTTCGTCCCGCAGGCCCGAGACTTTCTGCTCAGCCCAACCGACGCAACTCTGCCACGGTCTTGGATTAGCCCCGTCAAGCGAACCCATGAGAGGCTCTAGTCGAGACCGCATACGATCAACCTGAACAGAAACACGCTCAAGTTCTACCATCGTCTCGTGGAGTACCTGGACGGTCCTGGCTAAGCCGCCTGGTTCGTTCTCGGAAAGAAAAAACCAGGCCACGGGCTTGCCCGTAATTTCGGCGATCTCCGCCAGCCGCACAAACTGAGGGGAACTCCTTCCGGCCTCCCACTCTTTGACCGATTGTCCAGAAACTTTCAGCCTCAGTCCGAATTCGGATTGGGAAAGTCCCGCTTCTTTTCTGGCTCTTCTGAGCCGAGCTGGAAAATCCATAGTCCCCCTTTGGTTGTTGAGAATCACCCGACGGGCTCCCCAGCGCCCGTGGACAGCAGAGGTGACGCGAGAGGCCACCGCAGCTTACTGAGTCAGGACCCTATTTTTTCGATTCCGCTCTTGAAACTCCTACCAACGAGGTTCATTTGCTGACGGCAGGAATTGCAGTGGGTCAGACAAATTTTCGATCAGCTCGGGCCCTCAGAGGAAGTCTACTCCCGAGCGTGAAAAAGATTATAGGTTGGAAAAGGAATATCTGACCTCGCTGCGCGACACTTAAAGACTGCAAGGCCGCGGCACAAGTAGAAGGAGGAAGAAACCGCATGAATTCTCTATTCAGGTCCCTGGCGACCCTGACCTTGCTGGGAGCCCTCGTGGCCGGCACAGGTTGGAGCGCAGCGTGGGCACAAGAGGAAGAAGGAGATGCGTCCGGCACCGTGACCATCTCCGAAGATGAACCAGGAGCCGAAACGGAAGAAACACCCGAGGAATCGGCCACTCCCGACCCCAAAAAGATGCCGAAACCGAAAATTTCGGATCGAGACCCTTTCATTAACCCGATTGAAGCTGGAACGTTCACCGGCGGAACCATCACCAAGCGGGGTGGCACCAGCGCCCCCACGGTCCGGGCCAACCCCGACGAAGCCGAAGGAACGGCGTCTAGCGAGGGCGAGGGAGCCGCTGTGGCAGCCCGCGCTCCGGCCAGAGGAGAAGCCGAATACGGTGACGAGGTCGAGGAGATCGATCCCCCGGCCGTGACCATCACCGGCATCGTTTCCTCGGGCGGCGGAAGGATGGCGATCCTGACTTCTCCCGACGCTTCCCACATTGTCCGCGTCGGTGACAAGATCGGGGAATACCGCGTGACCGCCATCGGCGAGCGCTCGGTCAACTTCCGCATCAGCGAAAGCGACTTCAAAGTCCTTATGGAGGACGAGTTCGGCCTGAGTTCCCGCTAACGACTCAACCGCATCGTTCTAGGAAGGCGGCTCCTCGGAGTCGTCTTTTTTCTGTCTCTCCAACTCCTCCATCAATTCGAGAATATGAGGATCTTGGAAGCCGAGATGCTCAAGAGCGCGTCCCAACTCGACTAGATACTCCAGATTCGCTCCTGAAGGCCCGTGGGAGCGACGGATCTGAGCCACCAGGTCGCCCGGACTGGCAGGTCCGAGATAATCAGGGTTATCCTCTCCGGCCACATAAACAAGAGCCTCAATCGTGCGCTCCTCGTCGAGCAGTTCCATAGAGAGGGAATGACGAGTGTAGCCCCCTTTCTCACGATAGTCGAGAGCTGAAAGGGTTTGCTCAACCTCCTGGTCGAGGAGAAAGGCGACCCCAAGACAAAAGGCGTCAGCCTCCGGCACCAGCGTCACCACGCGACCGGGCCTTCCCGGCACCCCACGATGGTCAGTCGAGCCCTGCCAGAATCGACGCTTCCAGCCTCTCAACCGAGCCGGTCGGCGGTCGCGATAGCGAAAATTCGGCTTCCAGATGATGGAACCGTAGCCAAAGATCCAAATAGCGGGGGAATCTGCCATCGTGTTAGAACTCCTGGGCGTGGACACGCGAAAACCGCTTATAGCTATCGGCGCCGTCAGCCTGCTGGCCATCGTTTTTCTGGTCTGGTTGATCTACTTTAACGAGGCGCCGGAACAATCTCATAGTTTAGCCTGGATGCCAGCTTTAAACGCCTCTCTCAACAGCCTGGCCGCCTTCTCTCTGGTGTTGGGCTGGTTGGCCATCCGTCAGGGTCAAAAGGAGCGACATCGGAAATTGATGCTACTCGCTTTCGGCTTTTCCGCCTTATTCCTGGTCAGCTATATCATCTACCACTTCTTTCATGGGGATACCAAATTTCAGGGTGAGGGACCGATCCGAACTCTTTATCTGGCCATCCTTTTTAGCCACATCCTCCTATCGGTCATCTGCTTACCCATGGTCTTGACCACCTTTTTCTTCTCTTTGTCCGGTCGTTTCGAGTCGCATCGAAAGATCGCCCGCTTCACTCTTCCGGCCTGGCTCTACGTCTCCGTGACCGGGGTGGTCGTGTTTTTCATGCTGAAACTCTTCTCCGCGTCGGGTTAATCAGATAATATAGGAAAAGACAGTGAAAAAACCCCACAACGAAATCCGGGCTTTCCTAGAGCTCGACCAGAACCGCTCAATCCGCAACGCCTTCTTGCTGGACGAGTTCGATAACCTCAGCAGCGATGCTCGCTCGGTGCTGGCTTCAGGAAAGTTTTCGGTCTACAGCTTGAATCTTACCACCGCTCCCGAGCCCGGACAGCTCAAAGACTATCTAGCCGAAAAGATCGACCTCTTAGAAAATTCTCACGACTGGGTGTTGGTCAATATGAGGGTGGGCCAGCGAGAAGAAGAGCTTGAAGTCTCGAAGGTTCTGACCCAACTCGGCGAGCGGTTTAGAAATCTTTCCGAAGAACAAAACCAGGATTGGCTCAAGAAATTGGACGGTCTGCTCGAGAAGGAGATTCAGTCGATCGTTGACCGCCTCGACCAGAATCTGACCGGTGACCAGGTCCAGGCCGAACTCCGTTACGGATTTGGTTGGGCCCTGGGGCGCTGGATGGCCGAATGGTATCTTGGAAAGTTCGAAAACGCCGAGGAAGCCCAGCCAGCCCGGCTAGAGGACGACCGCGGCCACGCCAACGCCCTCTACCTCGATTTGGGTGCCAACCTGGCTGGGCTGCTCCACCCCCCTCAAGACCCACCTGTCCTGAAAGAGCTCGCCGCCATTCGGGAACAGCTTCGGGACCAGCTCGGGTTCGGGTTGCCCGACGTGACCGTGCAACTCGACGCGGACCTTGCTGAGCGAGATTTTCGTCTCCGTTTTCGTGAGAGAACACTCACCACCGGCCGGGTCCAGGCCGACTATCTGGTCCTCACCGAAGGCGACGACACCTACCGATGGATACAACGGATCGAAGAGCAGCCGGAGGGTCAAGTCTTGACGGCCCCGGAGGTGCTCCGGATGCACCTGACCGTAACGCTGCAGGAGCAAGCCTGGCGTCTGTTGACCGTTTCGACCGTCAACTCTCTCCTCGACGCTTTAGAACGCGAAGACCCCACCGTCGTCTACGAACTCGAGCGTGAGAATGTCCCCCTATCGGCCATCCGAGCTGTGCTCCGTGAACTTCTCCGGGAGCGTTGCTCGATAGCCGATCTGTCCGGGATCTTCGAGGCGATTCTCGAGGCTTTCCCAGGCTCGCGTTCTCTACCTGACCTGACCGCCAAAGCCCGACGAATCTTCGGCGCCGGCCTCTACCACCACTTATTAGACGGTCAGAATCGGCTGGAAGTGGTAGAACTGTCGCTAGAGACCGAAGCCGATCTTCTTTCTCAAAACCTCTCCCGAGGCCTGACGGGAGGCACAGGAGCCATCCGCGAGGGCCTGGCTCGCTACGAAGCCGAGGTGTTACTCGTCAATCCGGTGCTCCGGCCCCTCTTATGGAATGACCTTCACCTCGACTACCCTCACCTGACCGTGCTAGCCTACGACGAGATCGAGGGTGGGCAGCCGCTGCTCCGCTTAGGTGAAATCTAGCCGCCCGGTAAGTCAGATGGCGTGATTGACCACTCCGTCGCGAAGTTTCGGTTCGAACCAGGTGGACTTCGGTGGCATGATGGCGTCCGCGTCAGACACCTCCATCAACTGGTCCAGACTGGTGGGATACATCGAGAAGGCAGCCAGAGCCTTGCCTGAGTCGACCAGGCGGGTGAGTTCGCTGGTTCCTCTGATGCCCCCCACGAAATCCACTCGAGGATCGGTTCGAATGTCCTCAATGTTGAGAATTTCTTCGAAGACTTTGGCTTGCAACACAGCCACATCAAGCCGGTTGGCCGGACTTCCGTTAGTGGGCGCCGAGGCGGCCAGGTCGAAGCCGTGCCAGGCACCCTCAAGATAAAGGGAACAAAGCCCAGCCCGCTCAGGAGTGGCCGCCCCCTTGCCGGTCGCTTTCAGACGCCTTTTCACTTCCTCTAAAAACTCACCATGAGAGCGCTGCCCGAGGTCATAAACGATCCGGTTGTAGGCCAGAATCTGCACCTGGTCGGCCGGAAACGCTACGGCCAGAAAAAAATTCGCGTCTTCCTGACCGGTCCAGCCGGAAGACTGGTCGCGGAGCTCGGCTCGGGCTCGGCTCGCACTAGCAGCACGATGGTGGCCATCGGCGATGTAGAGGGTCTCAAGGGCGGCGAACTCTCGCACCAGCAGGTCGCACTCAGTCACCCTCCAAACGGTGTGAACCACGCCATCGGCAGCGGTAAACTGGTAGAGAGGAGCCTCACGAGT
>CAYRFU010000081.1:0-21815 GCA_964423525.1 uncultured Burkholderiales bacterium
CGGTGGTGGTGGTCGGGGGGGTCGAGACCGAAAGAGCCCTCGATGAGGTGCAACGGTGTTTTGGTCGTAAGCCTTCCCGGCCGGCGCCCCCGCGGCCAGATTCCAAGCCTCCCGAGGTCTCCCCCCGCCGCCTGGAGCTTCAAGGTGACCTCGCGGCCACCCACCTCCAACTGGGGTTCCCCATTGCTGATCTTTTTAGCCGCGAGGTGGTGGTCTGCGATCTCATGACTTGCATCTTAGGAAGAGGTCGTTCATCCCGCCTGCTGAGTCGGCTCCAAGGCCGATTGGATTCCCTGCTGGGGGTAGGCTCCAGCCTGTTCGTTGGCCGTGACCCCGGTCTTTTCTTGATTCACGCCGTGGTGGCTCAAGCCGAGACGGGAGCACTCGAGGAAGTCCTGTGGGACGAATTGGAACGGTTTGTGGATCAGGGAGTCAGCCCACGGGAACTGGAACGAGCCCGGAATATGGTGGAGTCCTCTTTTCTTTTCGGGCAAGAGACGGTGGAAGGTCAGGCTCGAAAACTCGGTTACTACGAAATTATGGGAGACCATTCTCTGGCCGATCGCTATGTTCAGGCTCTCATCAGTGTGGAGGCTGACGAACTCCAGCAAGCGGCCACTCGCGTCCTGAAGCCGCAGCATCGTCAAACCGTAGTTTATGAGGGGGCGGCCTCTTGCTGACTCAGCGATTGCGTGGTCCGGCCGGCAGTCATCTGGTGGTCAAGCAAGATCACACCTATCCCTTGATCGGAGTGACCGCCTGCTTCTTAGGTGGACAGTGCTGGGAGAGCCTCGCTAACGACGGCATCACCCGGCTGGTCCAGAGGATGAGGCTGCGGGGCACGAGAACCCGTTCGGCCGATCAGTTCGCTGAGGGCCTGGAGTTCCTGGGGGTTCCGATGGGAACGTTTTCTACTAAAGACTTCTACGGCTTATCGATGTCGGTTCTCTCTCGCCATCTCTCTCCGGCTCTCGAGTTGATGGCGGAATGCTTAGAGGAGCCAGCCTTCTCGGCTGACGAGGTCCAGCGCGAGAAAACTTCTCAGCTGCTAGAGCAGTCGCGCCGAGAGAAGGACCGGATCGCTTTTGCCCTGGAGGCAGTGGAGACTTTGCTTTTTGACGACCATCCTTATGCTCGATCGGGTTACGGGACTCCAGAGAGTCTGGCTGTCCAAGGTCCCCAGCAGTTGCATCAGTGGCACCATCGGATGCTGGCACCCGAACGGTTCTTTCTCTCTGTGGCCGGGGATGTTAACCCGGAGAACCTGTTGAGGGAAGTGGAGCGGAGGTTTTGCTGGCTATCCTCTTCCCAGGTGCCGAAGGTTTCTGCTGCCCTTTCCCCACGATTCGGCCGGCTCGAGTTCCAACTGGGTCGGCTCGGCGCCATCGTGGTGATCGCTTTGCTGGGTCCGTCTTGGAGTTCTCCAGACTACGGCGCTTTTGAGTTGCTTCATGCGGTTTTGGGGGGTGCTGGGGGGCGTTTGATTCAGCGTCTTCGCCATCTTAAAGGTCTCGGCTATCTGGTCAACTGCCGATTGGAGAGACGCTTGCAGAGAAGCTGCCTGAAGGCCTATTTGGCCACCGGTGTCGAGCGTTTAGAAGAGGCGCGGACGGGTCTCTTGGGGGAGCTTAGAGAGCTGGCCGACCAGCCTATCAGTCGCCAGGAGCTGTATCAGGCCAAGAGGGCCATGCTCGGGATGTGCGAGGTCAAAATGCAGAAGAAGGCTTTTCTGGCCGAACAGTTGGCCAAGTTTGAAGCGGCTGGTTTGGGTTTTGAGAGCTTCGAACGTTACGCCGAGCCTGTGAGAGCTTTGCAGTCAGAGGATGTCCAGAGGGCAGCCCAGCAGGCCCTCGAGCAGGGCTTCGTCGAGGTCACGGTTCTGCCTGTATCCTGAACGAGGCTGGGGGGTCGCGCCGTTCGACCCGGGAAAAAGTTTGGCCACCCTTCTGCTCGAGCGTTTGAATCATCGTTCCGGCTGCGCTTTCGAGCAGACGCCGGCCCTTACACCATTCGAGTTTTTGGTGGGCCATTGGGCCTGACCAGACATAGCTAACGCCGTCGCGCATCGGGCCTTGTTTCCAGGTTGGGTCGTCGAGGTTAGGCTCGTCTGCCGTAAGGCGAGGATCATTGAGGCCTGTCAGAGGTTGATCGAGGCCGGAAGTGCGGAGACTTTGGAGGAGGGTTGGATCGACTTGAGCCTGGTTGGCTTTGATCGCCCCCGTCGAGGTCTTTTCTTTGTCGCGCCGGGTTCGGTTATCTCCAGAGACAGTGTTCGTCATCACCGAGGGAGGGGCACCACCGGCCACGCTCAGGCCGATGACGGCGGTCGGACCCCTCCAGCCGCCACGACGTTCAGCCTCTTTGTAGGTCTGCCTTTGGTTGTGGGATTCGACTTCGTCTTTCGACATCAGACCGTCGTCTTGGACCAGTTTTTCGGCTTCTTCGCGCATCTCATCGTCGCATTCCTCATCAAGCAAAGCGTGAAAGGCCTTTTCTTCCTCGGTCGCAGCATCGTTTTCAACCTGCTTGCCCTGGCGTCCGGCTTCTCCCAAGAACTGAGCTCGGTCCACCAGGCGTTTTTCCTGGACGTTATTCGACTCGGGTAGGAGCGGACCGGCGGCCATTAGTACAGGGTCTTCAGGCACAAGAAGGTTAGCTGGAAAAAGGCCAGGGCCATCAGGCTATACAGCAAGGCGGTGGGCAAGAGGTGGTGCAGGGCGCGGCGCTGGGCTTCCTCGGGAGCCATTTGGTAGGCCAGGTTTCGGATCACCTGTTCGGAAACTCTTTCGCCCTGGGAGACCTGAGCCAGTTCCGGACCCATCAGATGAGCCGACGGGAGCGGCTCAGCCAACTGGTGGATGACGCTGACCGGGTTATAGGAACTCAACTGAAACTTGTAAGGTAGGGCTTCGGTGTAAAGATGAAAGCAGGGCAGAGCCAGTAAAAATGTCAGGATCAAAGCTCCTGTTTGTTGGCTATTGCGGTTGCAGTAGAGAACCCACAAGAGTCCGGCCACGAAAAAGGCTTGCCAGGTCGCTCCGATGCTCTCCAGGAAGGGGCTAAGCAGGAGAATGATGAGGACCAATCCGCGGGCGCACCCGGCCGCTCTTTCGGGGTCGGGTATCAGCAGGCCAAGCCACATTCCGAAGCAGCCGAAAACCGCTCCCACCAAGGCCAGAAAGAGGGTCAGCGCGATGGTTGTGAAAGGCGACACGCCGCCCCAGGCAGAAAAAAGAATCAGGTTTAATGGGAGGAGGGCAGCTAGCTCGACCCACATTGGCAAAAGAGCGGCCACCACTTTAGCCAACTGGGCTCCGGCCAACGAGTAGGGTGTCGAGCGGAGCACGGCGATGGTGTTTTGGCGCCGGCTGTAGGCCGTCGAGACTGCCGTGTAGACGGCTGCTCGGATAGCGATCAGGAGAGATTGGGCTGTGCCTATCAAGACCATCGTGGTCAAGAAGTGTTGAGGCTGGTCGGAATCGGTCTCCCACTGCAGGAAGAGGCCGACCATGACGATCAACACGAACCAAAAAGGACCCGGATAGCTCCAATTACGGCGCGGAAACCGGCGTTTAGCCTGGCTTCGGAGTTCTCGTTGCAGCAAAGGGTGGTTGATCAGTTTTCCGATATTCACCTCGACACCGTCACCCTACTATTATAGCGAAAGTCGTTACAGGCTCCAACCATCTTCTCCATATTTTTGATCGGGCGTCAGCCACCTTCTAACGGTGCCATGCTTGAATTCTCATCAAAATGGCCGGTAGACATCGACGCGCCTCTCGGTGGTGCCAACTTGATAATCCCAGGTTCGAGTGTTGCCGTCCTCCCAGGTGACAACAACCCGAAAAGAGGCTCCTTCTGGGACCTGGGGGATGATGTTCTCAACCTGGAACAGTTGACCGGGGTTCCAGACAAGTTCCCCCAAATGATAGCTTTCCTGGGAATTGCCGAAAACCTGAATAGAGCGGACCGGGACAAAACTCTCCTCATAGTGGTCGTAATAGCGGTGGGCAACCACCCGCAGGCTCCCTGACGGGGCCGGGCGATATGGCTGGCGTCGGACCGGGCGATAGAGACGTCCTAAGATCTCGGTCCTCTGTTGGCGAGTCCTCGCTAGCTCCGCTTCTCTTTGGACTTTCCAGGGCAGGTCTTTGGACTGGGCCCAAACGGGTCCCAGCGTGACTGTGAGTAAGATCAGCAGAGGATACAGTCTTCGAGTCATCATGAGTCTCCAGCTCTTTAACTGTATCGGACAATCCCTAAAAAAGCTTGAAAAGGGAGAGCAAGGGAAGGAGCCGAGCAGCTAGCGAGAAAGTTAGCCAGATGAGCAGCGAAGAGCTGACGATTCAGTCCCCCCTCCACGACAAGGACTTTGCTCCCGGCACCCGGGTCTTGATCGCCGAAGACGACCCGATCACTCGGATGATGTTAGGGGCCACCCTTTCCAGCTGGGGCGTCGAGACGATTCAGGTCGGCGATGGCGATGAGGCCCTGAAAGTGATGAAGGGCGAAGATCCACCCAGGTTAGCCCTGCTCGATTGGATCATGCCAGGTAAGGACGGGCCTCAGGTCTGTAAAGAACTTCGCACCTCTCCTGAGCCGTATATTTACACCATCCTGCTCACTTCGATGGACCGCAAAGAGGACTTGATCACCGGTCTGGAGAGCGGGGCTGACGACTATCTCATCAAACCTTACGATCCGAGCGAACTGCGAGTTCGCCTCAAGGCCGGTGAGCGAATTGTCCGCCTCCAGAGCGAGTTGATAGAAGCTCGCGAGAAGCTTCGGATTCAGGCCACCAGAGACCCTCTCACGAATCTCTTGAATCGCCGGGCTATGTACGATGCTTTTGAAGAGCGGTTGGCCCGGGCCGTCCGAAAGGGAGAGCCTCTCTCGACTCTTCTGGTTGACATCGACCATTTCAAAAAGATCAACGACACCTATGGTCACGACGCCGGTGACCTGGTTCTGGTCGAGATTTCCCGCCGAATGGCAAGTTCGATCCGACAGTATGACGTCCTCAGCCGTCACGGAGGGGAGGAGTTTTTGATGCTCTTTCCTGATACCGGCCCCGAGGAAGGGTTCCAGGTGGCCGAAAAGTTGCGTCAGGTGGTCCGCTCGACCCCGATCGTTCTCGAAGACGGTCGAGAGCTTCAGGTCACGGCCAGTATGGGCCTTCTCAGCCTAGTGCCTCAAGCGGGTCACGACCAGAGTAAATTGGTCAATTGCGCCGATGAAGCCCTCTATGAGGCCAAACAGGCCGGTCGAGACCGGGTCGTCCAACGAACCAGCCTTGCCCTCTGATGATGTCTGAGACCTGCAGTCTTCCCAGCCGCTTTCAGGTTCAGGCGGAATTAGGTCGAGGAGGAATGGGCGTCGTTTATAAAGCCCAGGACACGGCTTACGGGCGACCGGTGGCGATCAAGATTCTAGCGGGCGGAATCACTGAGGAATCACTGGTGTTGCGCTTCCGTCGCGAGGCTTCCGATCTGGCCGAGTTGTCCCACCCGAATGTCGTGACCAGTTTTGAATTCGGTCATCACGAAGGCCGCGAGTATTTGGTGATGGAGTACGTCGATGGAGGGAATCTCTACGATTTTATCGGTCGCACCACTGAGCTGCGAGAGATTCTCGAAGCCTTTTCCGCCATCTGTGAAGGGCTCGAGCATATCCATTCTCAGGGGATTGTCCATCGAGACTTAAAACCCGAAAACATTCTTTTCACCCGCCAAAACCGTCCCAAGATCACGGATTTCGGGATCGCGCGCCGGGTCGAGTCGGATACAAAACTGACTCAAGCCGGCACGATTTTGGGAACGAGCTTCTACGTCGCCCCGGAGCAGATCATCTCCTCGAGCCGGGTCACCCCCGAGGCTGACCTCTATGCTCTAGGGGTGTGTTTGTTCGAAGCCGTGACCGGTCGACTTCCCTTCGACGGAGAGACGGAGTACGCTTTACTCCAAGCCCATCTCAAGACGCCGCCTCCTATTCCTAGCAGTATCAGGCCGGAAATTCCGGAAGCTCTCGATTCCTTGATCGTGCGAATGCTGGCCAAGAAACCTGACCAACGTCCGGGTTCGGCCCGCCAGGTTCGGTCTCGGCTACGAGCTTGTTTAGAAATGGGCCTACTAGAGCGCGATACGGTCGAGCAGTTGGCCACCACGGCCCTGGGCGAGTCCGGTCAGGAAGGCATTGTGACTTTCGATGGTGAGGGGCGCATCGAGTCGGTGAATCCAGTTTTCGCGGAGATCCTGGGGCTGAAACCCGACCAGCTCTTCGGGCGGCCTATTACCGAGTTGATTCCCTCGATGGAGCCGATCCTGAGCCAGACCCGGGAAGCCATGGTTGGCTCCACCTTTCGAGTTGAAACGTCTCGCCAAGTAGAGGAGCGTCTACCTCTCGAGGTGAGCCTTTCTTCGATGGACAGTTCCCAGGGTCGCCACTACACCGCTCGGGTCAAGGAGCTCCAAAAACAGAGCTTTTCTCAGGTGACCGACGCCACCGCCGCCCATCCTCTCGATTTTCTGGCTAACCTTAGCCACGAGGTTTGGACGCCGATGAACGGCATCATCGGTATGACTCGCCTGGCTTTGGGCACCGATCTTGACGCTGCCCAACGCGAATATCTCAACGCCGTATCGAGCTCAGCCCAGACGCTGCAGGAAGTCCTCAACGGCATTTTCGACTACAGCAAGCTTCAGGCCGGGGCGCTCGACTTCGAGCCGGTCGCCTTCGACCTTCGGGCCTTTCTCGAGTCGGTGCTCAAGCCGTTTGTGGTGCAGGCCTCAGCCAAAAACTTAGACCTGAGTTTCGACGTTGAGCCCCTGGTGCCCGACGTGGTGGTCAACGACCCCCAGCGTCTACGACAAGTGTTGCGTAATCTGGTGGATAATGCGGTGAAGTTTACCGAGAGAGGTCGCATTTCACTCCAGGTTCGAAAAGAGTCTGGCGATCACAAGGTAGCTTTGCTGCGCTTTAGTGTTTCCGATACGGGTTGTGGCCTGAGTGAAGAAGAGCAAGAGCGAATCTTTCGACCTTTTTATCAAGCCAACACCCTGATCTCTCGCTCCTTCGGGGGGGTGGGACTGGGCTTGGCGGTGGCTCGCGGCATTATCCGGATGATGAACGGGCGGATCTGGGTCGAAAGTGAACTCAATCGAGGCAGCAATTTCCACTTTGTGGCTCAGTTCGGAGTCAGCGATCGGGCCGATGTGGCTCACCAAGACCAAGGTCTCGGTGACCTTCGGGTGTTGGTGGCCGACACGGTAGCCCATGGCACCCGTTTGGACGGTCTTCTTCGAAGTTGGGGCCTGACGCCCACCATGGTGGAGAGCGACCGGGCTGCCCTTTCGGTTCTGGAGAGAAGTCAACTCAACAACGAGTCTTTCGGTCTGGTGATCACTGAAGCCCATCGCCCCCAGCTGGACGGCTTTCGGTTGGCCCATAAGATTCGTTCCAATCCTTCGCTGAAAGAGACCGCTATCATCGTGATGGCCTCGACCACTCGCAAAGGTGACGCGGGGCGCTATCAGGAACTCGGAATCGACGCCATGCTCCACAAACCGGTTCGCTCGGCCGAGTTGTGGGAAGCGGTGCTCAAGATTCTTCGCCGTGGCCCTGAGCGTCGTCAGAAGAAGGTCGAAGCTCTCAAGATTTTGTTGGCCGAGGATAATCCTATCAATCAACGGTTGGCCACCGTTCTGCTTGAAAGTCGGGGACACACGGTCACCTTGGCCGAGAACGGACTGGAAGTTCTGGAGGCCCTCGAATGTGACCAGTTCGACCTCATCCTGATGGACGTCCAGATGCCTGAGTTAGACGGTATCGCCACCACCGAGCAGATCCGAGCCCATGAGAGAGAGACGGGAGGCCATATCCCCATTGTGGCCCTCACGGCCCATGCTTTGAAAGGTTACCCGGAGCGTTGTTTAGCGGCTGGGATGGATGCCTATCTTCCTAAGCCGCTCGATGAGGCTGACCTGCTGGAAACCATCAATCGCGTGGTCACGGAAGAGGTCGATTCGAACAACAAACGGGACCGGGGAACCCTGGTCTTGGCCAATCCTCACCTGGTGCTCGACCAGGCCACGTTGCTGCAAAGGGTAGGCGGCAGCTCGAAGCATCTGTGTACTTTGATCGACATGTTTCTCGAGCTGCATCAAACCCAGATGGAGGCGATTCGAGCTGCCATCGAAGAGGCTGACCCGGCGGGGGTAGAAAGGACCGCCCATACTTTTAAAGGTTCGGTGGCCAATTTCAGCGCTCATGCGGCAGCCGAGGCGGCTGAGCGGTTGATCGAGGCGGGCCGGAAAAAGCGCATCGATCTAGCTAAAGAGGCCTTCAAAAAGTTATCAGAGGAAGTCGAAAAGCTTCGTCAACTGCTGACGGCTCTGCGCACTCAGCATAGTGTTCACTCCTGATCGGGCGGCTCCAAAGAGTCCACCGCAACCTTGAGGCTCTCACTCAGGGCCACTAACTTCTCGTACAGCTCCCGTGCTTGAGCCGGTTTCTCATCCACGGGAAGGTGCTCGAGTTCGGCGGCCACCTCAGCTACCGAGGTGGCCCCAAAGTTGGCCACCATCCCTTTGTAGGTATGAGCCTCTTTCTGGAGTTTGGACGAATCCTTTTGCTCGATCGCCTCAGAGATCGAGGAGAGGGATTGGGGAATGGTGTCAACCAGCTGTTTAGCCACCATCTCCACCACTTGCCAGGATCCGGCAGCTCTCCTCAGGAGAGCGTCGATATCAAGAATCTGGTGATTTGGTCCGTTGTCGGAGGGTTTCGCCTCGGCAGGGGAGTCGTCACTTTTCTGGGCCAGTTCTGGGGTGTATTGTTCCAGCGTTTCCTGCAGTTGGTCAATGTCGATCGGTTTGGTGATGTAATCGTCCATCCCGGCCGCCAGGCAACGCTCCCGGTCGCCCTTCATAGCGTGGGCGGTGACGGCGATGATGGGAATGTGGGTGTCTTTTTGGGCTTCCAGTTTCCGGATCTCGGCGGTGGCCTCGAAGCCGTCGAGTTCAGGCATCTGTACGTCCATCAAGATGACGTCAAACCCTCCTCTCTGATATGCCTGAACGGCTTCCCGGCCATTGTTGGCCACAGTTACCAGGTGGCCGCACTCCTCCAGGGTAATGGTGGCCAAAGTCTGGTTGATGGGGTTGTCTTCAGCCAGCAGCACTCGGAGCCCCGAGGGGCTTTCGGACTCGCTTGGGAGCGGGCTTTCGAAAGGGGTTGCTTCTTCCTCGACGGCATCCGGGTCTTTCTCCAGCACGATGGTGAAATGGAAGGTCGAACCCACCCCAGGCTGGCTTTCGACCCAGATTTTGCCTTCCATGAGTTCGACTAGCTTGGAGGAGATAGAAAGGCCGAGGCCCGTTCCTCCGTACTGGCGGGTGGTCGAAGTGTCGGCTTGGGCGAACGACTCGAAAATTTTGGCCTGCTTCTCGGGAGGGATTCCGATACCGGTGTCTCGGACCTGAAAATGGAGTGTCACCTTCTGCTGCTGGGAATCTTTCACCGAGACCAGCGTGGTCACGCTTCCCTCTTCGGTGAATTTGATGGCGTTGGTGAGCAGGTTAATCAGAACTTGACGGATACGAACGGAGTCCCCTATGACGTGATTGGGAACGTCTTCGTCGATCTCTTGAATGATGTCGAGGTCTTTCTCTTGGGCCCGGAAGCTGACGGTCAACACGGCTGTGTTGACGGTGTCGTTCAGTTTGAAGGGGTGAGGGTCAAAATCGAGGAGGCCGGCCTCGATCTTGGAGAAGTCGAGGATGTCGTTAATGATCTGCAGCAGCGAGTCGGCTGAGGTGGCCACCAGGTTGAGGTATTGACGCTGAGTCTCGGTCAAGTCGGTAGCCAGGGCGAGTTTGGTCATTCCGATGACGCCGTTCATAGGAGTGCGAATCTCATGGCTCATGTTGGCCAGGAACAGACTCTTGGCGCTACTCGCCTGTTCGGCGGCGTCGCGAGCGACGGCTAGTTCCTTGTTGCTGGTTTCGATCTGCTTGAGCATGGCGTTGAAGGATTCGACCAGATCACCTGTCTCGTCGGTGGTTTCTTTTGGGACTCGCACAGAAAAGTCTTGGTGGGCGGAGATCTCGGTGGCCGCTTCCGAGAGGGCTAGAAGCGGCTTGGAAATGTAGCGCTGCAGGGGGAAAGCTATCAAGAGAGCGAGACCAAGACAAACTAGAAAGATCCCAACTGCTATGACGAGGTCTTTTTTGGTTTGTTCGCGGAATTTCGCTTCGTCTAATTCGAGGTGGAGAATGCCAACTTTCTTCCCACTTTCTTTGTCTTTGAGGAAGACCTGCATCGTCAGATCTTCTGACTTTTTGGCGGGCAGCTTCTGCGGTGGCGTGATTTTATCTCGAAAGTCCTCTCTGACGTAGAAAATTGGGATGGTTTTCTGTCCGTCTACCATCTCTCGACTGAAGAGTTTCTTCCCTTGGGGTTCATAGACTGCCGCCCATTTCACTCTATGAAAGTGGCGGAACGATACCATGATCTCTTCGTTGATCGTTTCGGCCCAATTAAAGTCGAGGTTGGGGGTGAGCCACTCGGCCAGAACTCGAGATAGGCCTTGGAGAGACTCCAGGCTGTTTTCTTTGTGGCTGACGCTCTTGGTGTTGACAAAGACGAAAACACTCAAAATAAGAGCGACGAGTGTGGGTAAGAGTGCTAGCACCGTCAGCTTGCCGGTAAGAGAATCTCGAAACCAGGAAAGAAGAATGACTCTATTCCTCCGGGTTCAGGCTGGCGGTGATGGTCATAGGTTGGGGTGCCAGTAGTCGGGTGTTCTTGCTCTCGAGAGGGTTCCCGCCTCGCTCGCTCAACCACGCCTCGAAGCTTCTTGGCTTCACCCCCAGGTCGCGATGGGTCAAAGCCCCCTCCGGACACACGTTCCCTGCTTTAAGCATTCGGACCATCCCTTGGGTCAAGGGGAACCAGGGAAAGCCTCCCAGCAGCCCGGAAGCCGTCTCCACCAGAAAAAACGGGAACGGGATCAGCTTGGCATCATAGCCCTGAGTTTCTTTTACCTTGGTGAGCAGGGCTCGGTAGGTGTAAGTCTCGAGCCCGCACAGATGGTAAGCCTGGCCGACCGCTTCGGGTTCTTGCAAGGCCCGGCAGAAGGCCTGGGCCACTTCCCCGGCCGAGATCGGGCTAAGGCGGTAGGAGCCGTCGCCGAAATAGGGCAGAATCGGGAGTTTGCGCATCGTGTCGCTGACCAGAGAAAGAAAACTCGGGCGATCGTCTTGACCCCCGTAGACCACCGAAGGGCGAAAGATGGTCCACTCAAGTCCGCTGGCTCGTACCGCTTCTTCCTCTTTGGCTTTCGAGACCATGTAGCCGGTATTGATGGCCCGTTCAGCACCGTTGGCACTCATGTGGAGAAACCTTCTCACACTGTGGCGCCCGCACAGACGCAGCAGATCAACAGTGGCCTGATAGTTGACCTTCTCAAAGGTGATTCCGCGTTCCGGAAACTCCCTCAGGATGCCGACCAGATGAACACAGGCGTCACAGGTGGCCAGAACTTGTTCAAAGCTATCGCCGTCGGTGACGTCGCCGAGAACAACTTGGCTAACCCCCGGGACCTGGAGGCGCTCGCGGTCCCGGACCAGGGCCACCACCTGGTGTTCGGCTTGCACCAGGGCCCGCGTCACCTCCGCCCCTACGAATCCGGTTCCGCCGGTGACGAAGACTCGCATCTAGTTTCGACCAAGTTTCTCGGCCAGATACTCACGTGTCTGATGACCGCACCGGGGGGTCAGCAGAATAGCCACCGCCGCTCCGGTAAAGGCGCCCACGACGAGTCCAACGATAAAACCGGTTGTGCCAGGGGAACTTTTCTTCCTTTTGGCCATTTGAAAGTATACAAGGCAACGTTGTGTTCGACCTCTAACAGGGTAAGAGAGAAACAACCCGAAACGCGTCTCACCTTGCAAACTCTGCCAGAATCTTTATAATAGAACGTACAGGGTTTGTGTAGTAACTGTTTAGATATTTGAGGTAACCTGAAGATGATGAACCTGGCAGCCGTTGCCACCTCGTCCATCGGCAAGAAAATCATAGCGGCCTTTACCGGATTGATCATGGTAGCTTTCACCATCGGTCACCTAACCGGCAACCTCATGCTGCTGCTACCGGCCCACTACTTTAATGAATACGCTTTGTTCTTGGAAGAGCTTGGCCACGGCTACGCCGTGTTGTTGGCTGACCTGGTGTTGCTGGCGGTGGTGCTGGGCCATATTTGGGCCGGTGTCAACGTTCAACTGCGAAGAGGCGAGGCTCGGCCGCGAGGCTACGAGAAAAGCGGAGACGCGGGCGGACCCTCGCGTAAGGGGTTCTCCTCGACCACGATGATTTTCTCTGGCCTGATTCTCCTCACGTTTTTGGTCGTCCATGTGCTCAACTTTAAGTATGGGGCAGCCGAAGTGGTGACCTACAAAGGCGAGGAGATGCGAAATCTCTACGGGTTGGTCATCACCAAGTTTGGGGAGCCTCTCTTCGCGCTCGGCTACATCGCGGCTATGGCCCTGTTTGGAATGCACATCTGGCACGGCATTTGGAGCGCTTTTATGTCGCTCGGTCTGGCCAACGACAGCTACCTCCCGGTCATTCAGACCGGAGGCAAGATTCTCTCGTTCCTCTTGGCTGTTGGCTTCCTGCTCCTGCCTCTCTTGATCTTCGTTTTCAATAACCATTTCGTGGGGGTAAACGAGGCGTTTCTTAACGCAGCATCATCCCAATAGAAAGGCTGTTCACCGTGGCAACAAAAAACGGAAAAGTCGTCCTGGACTCCAGAGTCCCCGACGGTCCCATCGAGCAAAAGTGGGACAATCATAGACAGAACATCAAGCTGGTTTTACCGGCCAATAAACGAAAGTACACCATCCTGGTGGTGGGAACGGGACTGGCCGGGGCCTCGGCTGCGGCTACTCTCGCAGAGCTAGGCTACAACGTTAAGAGCTTTTGTATCCAGGACAGCCCCCGCCGGGCCCACAGCGTGGCTGCCCAAGGGGGTATCAATGCGGCCAAAAATTACCAGAACGACGGCGATAGCATTTGGCGTCTCTTCTACGACACTGTCAAAGGAGGGGACTTCCGGGCCCGCGAGGCCAACGTTTACCGGTTAGCTCAGGTCAGCGTTGACATCATCGACCAATGTGCCGCCCAGGGCATCCCTTTCGCCCGAGAGTACGGGGGCACCCTGGCCAACCGGTCCTTCGGAGGAGCCCAGGTGTCGAGGACCTTCTACGCTCGCGGTCAGACCGGTCAGCAACTTTTGCTGGGGGCCTACGGGGCTCTAAGTCGTCAAGTCGAAACCGGCAAGGTCAAGCTCTTTCCTCGCCGTGAAATGTTGGACGTGGTCATCGTCGACGGACGGGCTCGGGGCATCATCACGCGCAACCTGGTCACCGGAGAACTGGAGCGCCACGCGGGCCACGCGGTTCTTTTGTGCACCGGAGGCTATGGACCGGTCTTCTTCCTTTCGACCAACGCCGTGAACTGCAACCCTACGGCCGCTTGGCGCTGTCATAAGCGGGGGGCGCTGTTCGCTAACCCCTGCTACACCCAAATTCATCCGACTTGTATCCCTCAGGCTGGAGATTATCAGTCCAAACTGACTTTGATGAGTGAAAGCCTGCGAAACCACGGCCGCGTTTGGGTCCCCAAGGAAAAGGGCGATGAGCGCAAACCGAAGGACATTCCAGAGCAAGAGCGGGATTACTATCTCGAGCGCCGCTATCCGGCCTTCGGAAATCTGGTTCCCCGAGACATCGCTTCTCGCGCTGCCAAAATTGTGTGCGACGAAGGCTTCGGGGTGGGCCCTACTAAGCGAGCCGTCTATCTTGACTTTGCCGACGCTATCAAGCGCCACGGCGAGGATTTCATCAAGGAGAAGTATGGCAACCTGTTCGCGATGTATGAAGAGATCACCGGAGAGGACCCCTATCATACCCCGATGCGGATCTATCCGGCCTCTCACTACACCATGGGTGGGCTGTGGGTCGATTATAACCTGATGACGACGATCCCAGGACTTCACGCTCTGGGAGAGTGTAACTTCTCCGACCACGGGGCTAATCGACTTGGCGCCAGCGCTTTAATGCAGGGTCTGGCTGACGGCTACTTCGTCATCCCTTACACCCTGGGCGACTATCTCGCCAGAGAGCAGCCGGCCGACGAATTGACCACTGACACGCCCGAGTTCGAGCAGGTTGAGAAAGAGGTTCGCGAGGGGATCGACAACCTGTTAGCGGTCGACGGGGACAAAACTCCCATCGAGTTCCATCGAGAACTGGGTAAGATTGTTTGGGATAAAGTCGGGATGTCTCGCGATGCGGACAATCTCAAGAAGGCCTTGGAAGAGATCAAAGCCCTCCGGAAAGAGTTCTGGGAGAGGGTGAAGGTCACCGGTGCCCCCGACGACTACAATAAGAATCTCGAGTTTGCCGGACGAGTAGTCGACTTTATCGAACTGGCTGAATTGATGGCCCTCGATGCCCTCGACCGTGAGGAATCGTGCGGTGCTCACTTTAGGGAAGAGTTCAAGACCGAGCAGGGCGAGGCTCGACGAGACGACGAGGATTACTGCTATGTGGCTGCCTGGGAATGGTCAGGTGACCCGGCCGAACCCAAGCTTCACAAGGAAGAGCTCGCTTTCGAGAACGTTAAACTTGCCCAGAGGAGCTACAAGTAATGAAAATCCATTTGAAAGTCTGGCGGCAGGCCGGTCCTGATGCTCCCGGCAGGCTGCACAGCTACACTGTCGACGAGATTATTCCGGAGATGTCTTTTCTGGAAATGCTCGATGTGCTCAACGAGCAGCTGACCAAGAAAGGTGAAGATCCGATCGCCTTTGACAGTGATTGCCGGGAAGGGATCTGCGGAACTTGCGGCCTGGTTGTCAACGGTGTGGCTCATGGTCCTAAGAACGCCTGCACCACTTGCGAGCTTCGCATGCGCGAGTATCGCGATGGGGACACCATTGTGATCGAGCCGTGGCGAGCGGCTGGGTTTCCTATTATCAAAGACCTGGTTGTCGATCGTAGCGCTTTTGACCGGATCATCCAGGCGGGAGGCTATGTTTCCGTCAACACCGGTTCAGCCCCCGACGCTAACGCTGTTCCGGTTGGCAAGGAAGCAGCCGAAGCGGCCATGGATGCTGCTGCCTGTATCGGTTGCGGGGCCTGCGTGGCAGCCTGCCCCAACGCCTCGGCCTCCCTCTTTGTCGGTGCCAAGGTGTCTCAATTGGCGCGTCTTCCTCAGGGCCAAGCTGAACGAGACCATCGTGTTTTAAAAATGGTCAAGCAGATGGACGCCGAGGGTTTTGGGGATTGCTCCAACCACGGTGAGTGTGAGGCCGTGTGTCCTAAAGCGATCTCCATCGAGAACATCGCCCAGTTGAGGCGTGACTACCTGGTTGCCTCCGTCCGAAGCTGAAGAACGCCGCCGCTGGTTGGCGGTCGCTCTGGTCGTTTGGCTGGGGTTGGTGTGGCTGGCCACGGTCGCGGCTCGGCACCACCAATCGGCAACCGTTTCAGAGACTATCGCAACCTCGTCCCAGGACCGAATAGCCGGTCGCCTGGTCGGGGTTGCTTTTCATTATCCGGGACTCACTGAGTCGATCCGGTCCCAGCTTCTCGAGACGGCTCACCAATTCGAACTCGACCCGCTCCAAAAGAAAGTGGTCAATCGCGAGCAGCTCACGACCGCCCAGATCGAAAAGTTAGAGGGCTGGTATCAGCTTCAAGCCTCTTTTGACCTCGACCCAGAACCCGATAAGCAGCACCAGTTGGTCCAAAGGGCTCGAAGCGACCTGGTCCGGCTGGGAGTGGCGGGACTCCTAGTACTGGGCAACGGTTGTCTGGGCCTGGTTCTGCTCATTGCGGCTCCTCTTTTGTGGACGAGCTACGAATCGGTCTTTCAAAGTCGAGGCCCTCTGCTATTAGCCTTGGGCCTTTATTTTTGTTGGGACTTTCTGAGTCTTCTAGGAGCCGTGGTGGTGGCTTCGGTGGTGGAGGGAACCCTTCTCAGAGCTCTGTTTGGCCAGATTGTCAGCTATGTTCTGGCGCTTGTGATGTTCGGGTCGCTGCTCAGGCGTTCTGACTTTCAGTTTGACTCCCGCACCCTCGGGGGAGGCTTGGTGGGATTTTGGCTCTGCGCCCCGCTCGTCTTTTTGGCCGCTCAACTCACCCAAAGACTCTCGGGAAAGACGCCCAGTTCGACCAATCCGCTGCTCGAGATGATCACCAACTCGACCCAGAATGAGCTCTTGCTTCTGGTCGGCTTGGTGGTGGTGGTGGGCCCGTTGTTCGAGGAGATTGTCTTCAGAGGGGTGCTCTATCGAAATCTTAGAAGTCGATTTGGGGTCCCTGTCTCGGCTTTGCTAAGCGGGCTAATTTTCTCGGTTGTCCATGGTGACCTGATGGCCGTTCTGCCTTTGACCACCCTGGGAATCGTGTTCGCCCTGCTTTACGAGAAGACCAACTCCCTCTGGGCCAGCTGGATTTGCCACGCCCTTTGGAACGGGGCCACGGTGCTCTTACTCTTGCTCCTCTACTAGAGTAGGAAGAGGCGGCTGAGAAGGTATCGCTCCTGTGGGAGTGTAAGACCCGGTCGCCATGGAAGTCTCGATACTTGCTCCCCTATCGGGCGTGGTGGTTCCCCTGGAACAAGTTCCTGATCCCGTCTTTGCTCAAAAGATGGTTGGGGACGGGGTGGCCATCGACCCAATCGGGGAAAAACTCGTAGCCCCTTTCGACGGAGAGGTGATCCAACTTCATCCCGCTCAACACGCCGTGAGCCTTCGCCATCAAGACGGTTTAGAGCTTTTGATGCACGTGGGGCTCGACACGGTCAAGCTGAAGGGCGATGGTTTTGAAGCTCGGGTCGAGATGGGCCAAAAGGTCAAAGCCGGGGATACGTTGATCGATTTCTCAGCCGACCGCCTAGCCACCTCGGCCAAAAGCCTTCTCACCTTGGTGGTGGTCACCAACGCCGGCGACTCGACTCGTCTGGAACGGAGTTCGGGCCTGGTGGAAGCCGGGGCGGATACCGTCCTCAAAGTGAGCTGGTCCAAAGCTCAGGTGGTCGAGGAAGAAGGCGGCGAAGAGATTAGCTCTGATGCCATCGTCGTCCCCAATCCTACCGGCCTTCACGCTCGCCCCGCTGCCGTGTTGGTCAACCTGGTTCGACGCTACGAGTCCAAAGTTTTTCTTTGGAAGGGAGACCAGAAAGCCAACGCTTTGAGCGTGGTCGGAATCCTGGGCTTGGAACTGGGTAACGGCGATTCGGTGCGCCTGGTGGCCAAGGGACCTGATGCTCGTCTGGCTGTTGAGGAGCTGTCGAAAGAGATCGCCTCCGGATTAGGTGAAGAGGGAGTAGCGCCGGCTCCCGCCTCGATGCAGGTTCAGGAGAAACTGGTCGCTCCTCGCCGTCGTTCCGAAAATCCCGACGAGTATTTTGGCGTGGCTGCCTCCGACGGTGTGGTGGTTGGCAAGGTCTTTCAACTTCGTCACGAGGAGCCAGAGCCGGAAGAGGAGAGTGAATTGTCCCCAAGCGAGGAAAGTCTTCTTCTCCACAAAGCGATCTCGACCGCCAAGGGTCAGCTTGAAGCGCTGGGCGCCCGCCTCCACGCCGAGGCAGAACCGGCTAAAGCGGCCATCTTCGCTGCTCATCAGGAGCTTCTAGAAGACCCCGACCTGATGGAACCGGCCGAGGCTGCAATCGCCAAAGGTCGAACGGCCGCCTTCGCCTGGCAGAGAGCTTTTTCGCTGCACGCTGAGCGTTTGGCTGGTCTTCGCAACGAACTTTTAGCGGCCCGGGCCAACGACTTACGAGATGTGGGCAGAAGAGTACTGGGAATTTTGATGAATCGCGAGGCCGGACCGCTGGAGGTCCCGCCCGGTACGATTCTCATCGCGGAAGACTTGACCCCGTCAGACACCGCCACCCTCGACCGCGATCGGGTGCTGGGGTTCTGTACAGCCACCGGCGGCGCCACTTCCCACGTGGCTATTCTGGCCCGTTCTCTGGGGATTCCGGCGGTGGCCGGCATCGACCCTCAGGCTCTCGAAATCGAGAACGGCACGCCGGCCGTTTTGAGTGGAACCAAGGGAACTTTGCGGTGCCATCCTAGTGACGAGATGGTGGAGCGGATCGAAAAGCTCCGTCAACGGCTCGAGGAACGCAAAAAGGCTCAACTGGCTCAAGCTCATCAACCAGCCAAGACCAGCGACGGTCATCGCATCGAGGTGGTGGTTAACGTAGGGGGAGCCAAAGAGGCTGAGGAGGCTTTGGAAGTGGGAGCCGAAGGGGTCGGGCTGTGTCGCTCTGAGTTTCTCTTTCTAGAACGACCCTATCCCCCCACTGAAGAGGAGCAGTTTGAAAGCTACTCTCGAATTGCGCGCTCGATGGGCAAAGAGCGACCAGTAGTCTTAAGGTCTCTCGACGTGGGCGGCGACAAGCCGTTAGCCTATCTGCCCATTCCCCACGAGGACAATCCCTTTCTTGGTCAGCGCGGTATTCGGGTTTTGTTGAATCGGCCCGATGTGTTTCGTCCCCAATTGCGAGCCGCTTTGCGAGCCGCCAAGTTTGGGGATATTCATCTGATGTTTCCGATGATCTCAAGTCTGGCTGAGTGGCGGGCGGCCAGGGCTGCTCTTGAGGAGGAGAGGGAAGCCCTTGGCCTTGACCCGATCAAAGTCGGGATCATGATCGAGGTGCCGGCTGCCGCCCTGATGGCCGAGCAGTTCGCGGCCGAGGTCGATTTTTTTAGCATCGGGACCAACGATTTGACTCAGTATACTTTGGCGATGGATCGCGGACATCCTCAGCTGGCCCAACTGATCGACGGCTTGAGCCCAGCTGTCTTGCGCTTGATCGATCGCACTGTGCGGGCCGCCCACGAGCACAAGAAGTGGGTTGGCGTTTGTGGTGGCATCGCTGGCGAAGCGGCGGCTGTCCCGATCCTTGTGGGTCTCGGGGTGGACGAGTTGTCGGTCAGCCTTCCTTTGGTGCCGGCCGTGAAAGCTAGGATTCGTGAATACTCCTACGAGGAGTGTCAGCAACTGGCTCAGAAGGCGCTCGGTCTTGAGTCTGCGGTGGATGTCCGGGCCCTTTGTCCGGACCCGCTGGGGGAGGGTGACAGTCTTTGAAGAACGCATTTGGTTGGCTCCAGAAAATCGGCAAATCGCTGATGTTGCCGGTCTCGGTTTTACCGGTGGCGGGAATTTTGCTGGGGGTGGGGTCGAAGGCCGACAAGGTCAGCGAATATAGCACGGCCTTAGGATATCTTTTCTCGGTCATGGAGAAGGCCGGAGGGGCGATTTTTGGTAATTTGGCTTTGATTTTCGCCATTGGTGTCGCCCTGGGGCTGGCCGGGGGTGAAGGCATCGCCGCCCTAGCTGCAACGGTCGGGTTCGTAGTCATGTTGGGAACACTCTCGGTGATGGCCAAAGTTTGGGGTCTGGACGAAGACCTGGTTCGGCCGGTTATGGGCATCGATACCATCGATACCAATGTGTTCGGGGGTATTGTGGTGGGGGCTCTCGCGGCTTACATGTACAATCGCTATTACAAGATTCAGTTGCCCACCTACCTGGGTTTCTTTGCTGGCAAGCGATTCGTTCCCATCGTGACGGCCTTTGGAGCCGTTGGAGTCGGGTTGGTCTTGAGTGTGTTCTGGCCACCTATTCAAACCCAGATTCAAGCTTTTTCCAACTGGGCTGCCTATGGAAATCCGACTCTGGCTGTGTTTCTCTATGGAGTCGTCGAGAGGTCTCTCATCCCTTTCGGACTCCACCATATCTGGAATGCGCCTTTCTTCTTTGAGATAGGCTCTTTTACCAACGAAGCCGGGGAAATTCTTCGAGGCGATATCAACCGTTTCTTCGCGGGCGACCCCACCGCAGGCATCCTAGGCGGAGCCTACCTGTTCAAGATGTGGGGCCTGCCAGCAGCGGCCATCGCTATCTGGCACACGGCCAAGCCAGAACGACGAGCCCAGGTCGGAGGCATTATGATGAGCGGAGCTTTGACCTCTTTTTTGACCGGCATTACCGAGCCGATCGAGTTTGCTTTCATGTTCGTGGCCCCCGCTCTCTACCTGGTCCACGCTTTCTTAGCCGGCACCACCTTCGTGGTCATGTACGAGTTGGGAGGGCGTCTCGGGACGACCTTCTCTCACGGACTGATCGACTATCTGGTGGTTTCCACCCTGGCCACCAAATGGTGGCTAGTGATGGTCTTAGGCCCGATCTACGCCGTCATCTATTACTTTGTCTTCCGCTTCGTCATCCAGCAGTTCGACTTGAAAACCCCTGGCCGTGAAGATCAGGCTCTAGAAATGGCTTCAGCCACCGACGAAGTGGCTAGCGGGTTCTCGCGCCAGTTGGTGCTGGCTTTCGGTGGTAAAAGCAATATCACGGCTCTCGACGCTTGTATCACGCGCCTGAGAGTTAGCGTGGCCGACATCGCTAAAGCTGACCGAGCCAAACTCAAAGCCTTGGGTGCGTCCGGGGTGGTGGTGGTCGGCAACAGTTTGCAAGCCATTTTTGGCCCCCTCTCGGAGAATTTGAAGACCGATATGGAAGAGTATCTGGCTACCGCTGGGGAAGAAGCTGAGCTGTCTGAGGACGTGGCCACCAACGGGGTCGTCGCCGATCAGGCCGAAGAGAGACCTAAGTTGAGAGACCCTGCCGCTCCTCAAAGAGTCAGACAGTGGCTTGAGGCTATGGGGGGGGCTGACAACGTGAAGACCTGTCAGTCTTGCGCCGAAACTCGGTTGCGGGTGGAGTTAGTCGACCAGGCTCGCCTCGATCGGGAGCGTTTGAAAAAGGACGGAGTCCTAGCGGTGGCCGTTTTTGGAGAGGCGGTTCACCTGATTGTCGGCGCCAACGCCGATCAATACGGAATGGAGATGGCCCTCCAACTTTCCAGGGTAGCGGCTCTATAGGCTGTTGCTCTGGGCTACGTCCCGAAACCAGAAAGCACTCTTTTTGGGAAACCGTTCTAGAGTCTGTCGGTCAACATAGAGAAAGCCGTACCGTTTTTTGTAACCGTTGATCCAGGAAAAGTTGTCCATCAGAGACCACATAAAGTAGCCCTGCACCGGGACTCCCAGGCTGAGAGCCTGGTGGAGAGCTTCAAGGTGCTGGGAGACGAATTCGATCCGAGCCTGGTCCTCCACTTCGCCGTTCTCGAGTAGGTCGGGTAGGCCGATACCGTTCTCGGTCACGATCAAAGGCAATTCCGGCCATTGGCGATGGAGGCGCACCAGAAGCTGGAAGAGGGAGTCGGGATCGATTTCCCAGTTCCAATCGGTGAATTTTCCGCTGGGGTTGGTGACAAAAGCGAAGCACCCTGCGAGGGAAAAGCGACACTGCTCGTTGGGATCGCCACTGGTGTTCAGGTGAAAATTCGTCTCTTCTGGGGCCGCTACGGCGTGATGAGGATAGTAGTAGTTGAGCCCTAGGAAGTCCAAAGAGGTGCGGGGCAAGCTGTCCCACCCGTCAGGGAGCAGACCGCGTTGTTGGTAGTGCTCGACGATGTCTTGGGGGTAGCTGGCCAGGACCGCGCCTTCCAGGAACCATCGGTTTAGCACCCCATCGGCCAGGTGGGCGGCGGCCACATCCTCTTCCCGGTCGGTGGCCGGATAGATGGGAGATAGGTTGAGAGCCAACCCTATCTGGCCAGAGCCCTGGTAAAGCTGACGAGCCAGATGGTGAGCCATCATCATGTGATGGCTCACTAACACAGCCGCTTTGAGGTCGTGACGAGCCGGAGGATGGAGTCCGGTGACG
>CAYRFU010000082.1:0-11857 GCA_964423525.1 uncultured Burkholderiales bacterium
GTTGGCCTTAGATAGGAAGTTGCTCGCCAAGCACTGTCCACCCTAAAGAACTCCTGAGCTCAGTGGCCTCCGTGTTATACCCTTCTTCCGGCCAGTCGAATGTCAACAGGCCCTACTAGTTCCAAGAGGATAGGGGGAAGGCATCCCGGTGACCATTACGGTCGAGCCAGCGGTTGGCTACACTGAGAGTATGATGTCACCCCATAAGAGAAAAGTGTATCGTCCCTTCAGGGCCCGCGTCCACGACGAGAGAGTCCCTCGCTGTTACCGAACTGTTAAGAGTCGTCAACACCGGGTCGACCGCCATCAAGAATGGGTGCTTATCCGAGTGTCCTATCGACCCTGGCTATCACGAGCTGGTTTCGAGTTGGCCTCTCGAGTGTCTCAAGACCTCACAGGAGTGACGATTGCTCGCCGCTGCCGACCTTTTTGACAGGCCCGGTGAGCCCCGTCCTCAACACTTGTCAACTTGAAGCTTTCTTGGAGATTGAGTGGAATTGTTCATGGTTTTGTAACAAATCGCTCGTCCAGCCAAGAGGCTCGTCCAAAGTTCGTTGGTTACCTTAAGGTCATCGGAATCTCAGGTAAAGGACTCGAATTTGGCTACCTCAACCGCCCCCAACGTCTCAAGCAACTCATCCAGTCGCCCCTCAAACGCACCCTCGTCGAACCGGCGGAGTTCGTCTTCAACGCCTTCTTTGGGACGACGAGCTTCCCGGACTCGCTCGCCTCAGGAAACCTACTCCGGCACCCCGAGGGAGGTCCGAAACGAAAAGCCATCGGGGGCCACTCCCAACTTTCGAGACTGGGTTGGCAACCTTCAAAACTCTCTCACCTTGTCTCCCGGTCAAGTTTTGGGTTCTGGCGCCAGCGGCGACTTGACTAGTCAGGTGCAAACAAAGCTTGGACTGGAACCCAGCGGCCAGTTTGACGCCTCAACGGCCAAGGCCGTTCGAGGTTTCCAACGGGAGAACGGTCTCGATGTCGACGGTCTGGTCGGAAGAGAAACGGCCGCTAGCCTGAATGGCGGCTTGGGATTGCGCAAGAATCAGCACCTGAGAAAAGGGGGCGACGGAGCTCAGGTCGAGCGTCTTCAGAACCTGCTTAATCAGGGAGGTTCAAGCCTGGACGTCGACGGGAAGTTTGGCCCTAAAACCCAAGCTGCCGTGCGCCAGTTTCAGCAGAAGAACGGTCTTCAGGTCGATGGCATTGTGGGCCCTAAGACCCAGGCCGCTCTCAATAAGAACCCCCTCCCAGAGGCTAGACCCTCCCCTGGTCAGTCGCCTCCGCTACCCTCCCGCAAGACTGAAGAGGAGTCGGCCCAGAATAGCGGTTCGACCGAGGCGGCTCGCTCAGTAACCCAGCCGAGCCCGGCCTCTCCCAACCATGACCCCTCAGTCCCCAAAGCCGGGCAACTCCCAGGGGTCCCCAAAGGTCTTGATACACAGGGTCAATACAATTATTTCAAAAATCTAGTCGAGGCTAACGGAGGGACTTTTGACCCTAGCAAACCCACTGTCGTGGGCTTGCGCGGAGTCGACCCGAGCGGAAAGCGACGCGATTCGGATAGAAATGTCGGTCCCTACGGAGACACTTTTGCCTTACTTAACCAGAAAAACGGCCAACCTTCCGTTCAGTATTTCCGAGGGTCCACCCACGCAGGCCAAAGGCGTGGCCCCAACCCCGGCGGGGTCGCCCAGATTCGACCAGGTCACTACCAAGCGACTCCCAACGGGAAGCGCTACGGGATGAATTCTTACCACGTCAAGACCCCTTCAGGAAATGGGCGAATTCCCGCCTTTCGAGACCGAAACGCCGACGGAACAATCAGCCAGTCCGAGAAGAATCACGGTCTTAAGAACAACACCAAAGCGACCGAGATCCTTTTCCACAATGGTCGTTTTAACAGCCAGGGCTCTTCTATCGGCTGCCAAACCATGGACCCCAAGACCTACAGTAAGTTTGCTAGTGCTCTCGGGGCCCGCGGCCAATTCAACTACCATCTGATCAATGCCAATCAGCCTACTCCAGGGGGACCGAAGGCCGTGGAGGCTTCCGGCGGTGCTGCTACTCCTTCCGGCTCTCACCAACCCCAGCTCTACCTGGGGCAAGGCGATCGCCTGAGTCAAAGGCATACTAGTCGCGGACCTCAGGTCGAGCAGCTTCAGAAAATGCTCAATCAGAACGGTGCCTCTTTGGCAACAGACGGGGTGTTGGGACGGAACACCACCCAGGCTATCAAAAACTTTCAGCGCAAGCGCGGGCTCAGCCCGGACGGCATTGTCGGACCCAAGACTCTCTCGGTCCTGAATGGGGGCCAAGCCCCTCAGGGTTCGAGTCCCCCCTCCTCGGGTACTACAAGCGGAGGGAGTGGTCGTTTCAGAAACGTGACGGCCGAAAGTCTCGGCGCCAGACTCCCGGCTAAGATGCGAAGTCTGGCTCAAGACTTCGTGGACGCCGGCCAAGTCCACGGTATCGACCCCCGATTCCTGGCAGCCATCTCGATGCTCGAGACGCGGCGGGGAACATCCTCAGCCTTTCGAAATAAGAACAACGCCATGGGCGTTTCCAATAGTCGTGGTCCGATTCGGTTCAGTAATAAATCGGCCTCGATTCACAAGATGGCTCGCACCTTGGCCAATCCCCGGGGCTACTACCGAAACGCCACCACCATCAACCGGATCGGCCGAATCTATGCCCCTCCGGGAGCCGGCAACGATCCCCACGGAACCAACGGCTACTGGCCCCGCGGCGTGAGCAAGTATTATCGTCAACTTGGTGGTGACCCTTCGGCTCAAGTAGTCTTTCGTTAGCTATTGAGGTCGAGAGGTGGTTAGGGCGAGATCCGGTGGAGTCCCACCCGAAACCCGAACTCCGGCTGGTAGTCCAGATGAAGTTCTAATTCCTGGTCCGGCACCACCTCGATGGTTTGAGCGAAGGCGAAAAGGTTGGCTGACCAATTCGAATCGGGGGAGCACCGCTCGGGGTGGGTTGAGAGCACGACCGAGCGACTCAGATGAGCCTCGAAGTAGAGGAGCACCCCGTTGGCCACACCGGCCTGGTTCGCTGGGACGGTTCTCGACTTTTTCAGGTTGACCCGGCTGGCCCGATGAAGGTTGATGTCGGCCACCAAAACTGGATCAGACAGAAGCGAGAGATGCTGAGTCAGAGACGTTCGAAGGGGTCTCTTGCACCAACTCCCAGCCACGGATTCAGCCACCGGAGAAAGATCGATTCCGTACCACTCTTGCCAACGCTCCACGCTGGCCCGGTCGGCCACCAAAGGAGAGTAGAGGGGAGGAGGCACCTCGACCACCAGAGCCCAGGCTTGAAGTCGATGGGGGAGAAGGCGGGCACGTGAATGGAGCAGGCGCTGGCGGGCGTCGTGGGTGACCGGGACAGCCCTTTCTTCGAAAGGGTCGTTGCCCATCAGTTCGGTCACCAGCAGGTCGGCTTTGTGGGGCAGAGTGATCTCGGTCGACCATCCTCTCACCAAGGTGATTCGGTCCTCAAGTCCGTTGGCTGCAAAAACACGAGCGGCTGTCTCGGCCACCAGGTCGCCTTCGATAGCATAGACGTGGCGAGCGCCTGCCTGAGCCGCAGCCACAGCCAGCACCCCTGTGCCGGTGCCGATTTCGACTACAACATCTGTCGGCCTGACCGTTTCTCGTAAGGCCTCGATATAAGCCCGGGTGCGTTGACGATCATTTAAGAGTTCCAGGTGGAATGAGCCGGCTTGGACCATCCTGAAAGCTTATCTCCCGAGGGTGGAGCACCCTCCAAGGGAGCTGCGATTTCGGTCTCGAACGAGGCTTTGTGGAGTTGGAAGAACTGGTCGCCTGGGGGCTTCTGTCACGAGGTCTCGGCCTGGTCTATTTGATCTTTTTCGCCAGTCTGGCTCCTCAGCTTCCGGGTCTGGTCCGCCTTTTCCCGCCGGTTAAGCTTCTCGAGCGGATCGGTCAAGACTTCCCTCGCTGGGAGGGGCTGGTGCGGTTTCCAACCTTGGCCTGGCTAGCCCCTCGGCGGTTGCCCGAGATCAACCTCATTGGTCTGGTAGCGGCCGTTGGGATCGTCCTGGGAGGCGACTACGGGCCCTGGCTTCATCTGGTGGCCTGGATGGTGGCTTTGTCACTGGTGACGGTAGTCGGCGATTTTGTCGTTTTCACCTGGGATTTGCTCTTGCTGGAGGCCGGATTTTTGGCCCTGTTCTTGCCCGCTGCCGAGCCCCTACCAGGTCTGGCTCTGGGTCAGGAGCCTCCCGCCGCTTTGGGTTTCGCTTTCACCTTTTTGTTGGCCAGAATGATGCTAGGGATGGGCAAATGCAAGTTCCTAGGGGACTGGCGCCAACAGCCCCTGTTCATCAAATGGTTCTACTCCTTTCAGCCTTTGCCGACCTGGGCGGCCTGGTACTTGGCCAAGCTGCCGGACGGAATCCATCGCTGGAGCCTCTGGCTGATGTTCTTCATCGAGGTGGTGGCTCCAGGATTTTTGTTCCTGGGTTACCCCTGGGTCGGCTTGCTCATTGTAGGGCTTCAGGTGGCCATCGCCGCGGCCGGGAATTTTGGCCTTTTCAACCTCCTGACAGCTCTTCTTTGCCTACCGGCGCTGGCGGGTTTCAGGCCGAGCTGGACCGACTTTTTCAGCCACCCTGTAGCGCTGGTGGTGGTGGTAACCACCGTGGGAGGGTTGTTGTATTTTCCCCCGACGGCCTGGACCTCGAATAGCTGGATCTACATGAGGCACTGCCTTTGGAAGCCGCTGGTGAGCTTTTATCGCTGGCTTCACCCCTTCCATCTGGCCAACGGCTACGGGGTGTTCGAGGTTCAGGAGACTCCGGCCGACGGTCTGCCCGACCTCTCTTATCGAGCGGTGGTGGTGATTGAGGGATCGGACGACGGCCGCTTGTGGCGAGAGTACGGCTATCGTTACCACAGTCAGGCTGTGGATCGTCGGCCCCCTTTCTTCGCCCCTCACCACCCCAGGGTCGACCATCATCTCTACTATGAGGCCTGGCAGATGAGAATGGCCAACATCAACCTCCAAAATCCCTACTACCTTGGGACTTATACCTGGTTTGACCGCCTCCTTCAGGGAGTGTTGCGAGGCGATGAGACCGTGCTGCGCCTGCTAGGCCACAACCCTTTCCCAGGGCGACCACCTCGTTGGTTGCGAGTCCGGCGCTACGCCTATCGTTTCACGACTTCCCAGGAAAGGGCCGAAACCGGACATTGGTATGTTCGCACGGCCCTCGAGAATCATCTGGATCCGATAGCTCTCAACCAGGAAGTCGATCTGCTCCCCTCACCGAGCCAGTTTCGCCACCACCTGGCCTTCTGGAGGAGCCGGTTTGGCTTGGATTGTGACCCGCCCTGGACGGAACTCGAGCCGAGGGATGTGATCGATTGTAGCCAGCCCGAACGGCTCAATCGGGCCGGGCGTCACTTCGTTTACCGAGAGGGGGTCTGGGTCGACGCTCTCTTTGAGCCGGGACGGGAAGTGGTCACTATCCGCTACGCCAGCCGAGCCTATCGGCGTTTGCTGGCCCGCTATCCTGGGCTTGAGCAATTCAGCGATTTTCCGGCTTCCGTGCTGGTCGCCTGGGGAGAGGGGGCCGTGTTGTTCGCCACCTTCGGAGACAGCTCCCTCTTGACGGCTCGTCTCGAACGGGTGCTGGGCTCTACTCAGGACGGTTGGCCCACCTTCTGACCGATGAAGCGGTAGTAGGGGACTTTGCCGACAGGGATGTAGGGGAGCTTGGCGAGTTGCTCCTCGAGGGTGACGGTCTCGAACCTAGTTCGGAGATAAGGGAGATGATCGGGAGATAAGAAGACGTTGTCAACAGCGAAGTAGGCGGGCCAAAACTCGCGGGTGAACCAACCATGGCGAGCCAGGCCGTGAGCCGGAAACTTTCGCGAGACGTAAAAGTCGACGCTGGCCAGATGACCCCCTTCAGCGAGACAATCGTAGGCCTGATCGACGGCCCGAAACCAGTCCTCTACCATCGTCAGCGAGTAGGAGCAGGTCACCAGATCGACCAGCTCCCCAGGGCAGAAGGTGGTGGCGTCCCCTTCTCGCACTTCGACGTTGGTCCAGCCGTAGCGTTCCACTCGGCCTCGCGCGACCCCCAGCAGCGAAGGGCAAAGGTCGACCAGGATCACCTTTTTGCAAAGCGATACCCAGGGTCGTACGAATTCCAAATTGTGGCCGGTCCCGGCCCCGAGATCGACCCACACTTTGCCTTCGCCGGTGCGAGCAGCGGCCGCTTCGAACAGGGCTTGGCGACCCTGCAAGAGCCGCTCTCGAAAGCTGTCGTAAAGGTCGGCCTGACCTTCGTAGAAGTTCTCGAGCCTCTCCGCTTGGGTCTCGCCTCGGACGGGCTTGACTAGATGATATAAAACCTTCAGGTCGTCGGTCAGGCGGGCCACGATTCAGTTGCCCCTCAGCTCGGCGATATAGAAGCTGCCGTAGGTGCTAACCCGATCGTGGGGGTGAAGGCGCTCGGCCAGCTCGTGCTCATAATGGAGAAACTCGCCGACCTCCCGTTGACGACCCTGATGGTCGACCACCAGCGGATCGACGAAATCGACCTTCAAACCGGCACTCCGCCAGATCACTCGGGCGCCAGGCTCGGCTTTGGCCAGGATCGCTTCCCACTCCCCTTTCAGCAAGTCCTGACGGTTCTGGGCCATCCAGTCCATGTGGTCGAGAAGAACGAGCTTGGTGATCTTGCGGCCGTAGCGAGTGAGGAAGTCCTCCATGGTGGTCGTGTAAGTTTTGACCCGACGCCAAGCCTCGCCGCGAAGATTCTCGAAGTTCTCTCGTTTAAGATATTCGGGACAGCATTCCTGAGTGTAGTGACCGGTCAGGTAAACCCGCCAGAAGTAGTTGTCTTGCAAAGGCAGTTGGCCGAAGATGAAGTCGAGGCGGTCCTCTAGAAAGTTGACCATGCCTCCATCATAATACTGCTCTAACTGCTGGCGCTGGGCCTGCGGTACTCCGAGTAAAGCCATCGTGAGCTCGCGTCCCACGGCCCAGCGAAGGGTCGGGCTCCAGAAAGTCGGGCGAACGTGAGTTTCATAGATCTGGCGCTGCTCTTCGAGATCGGCGCTGTCGAGCAAGCGTTCGGTGTAGGGGCGAACCTTGGCGATCCGGTCGATGTAGTGGTTCATCAGCCGGGCAAACAATCCGGTGGTGCCGCGGAAGTAGAAGCTGGGGCGCCAACCGGCGCTTTCAAACCAGCCGATTCGACGGTCCCAGTATTGGCGGGCGAAAGTGGAAAGATACTGGCGCATAGACTGGCCGTAGCTTTCCCGGACGCCAGCTAAGTGGCCCTTTCCGAACATACAAAAAAAGCTCTCATAATCGAGAGCTCGAGCGGCCGCTAACTTCAGTTCCAGTAAAGCATTTTGGCGGGGGTTGACGTCAACCGCGTGGACTTGTCCACTGCCGGCCAGGGCGTAGTCGAGGGCATTGCAGCCGGCCGAAGTGATCACAGCCACTTCGTCTTTGGCCTCGAAGTGGAGAGCCTGGCGGTCGAGTCTAGGGTCTTCCCAACAACTGTTGTAGACGAGATTTCTCCCGTGTAACAGCCGAAAGGATGTTTGGTTGACCCAGGTAGTAGCGTTTTTCAGCACTTTAGCTACCCCCTTTCGGCGCGCCCGTTTGAGAGGACTCCGGGGAATTCCTGTGTTTGAATATGAACGTTTCTTTAGAGGAGGGCCGACTCCCCAGTTCGCGAACGTTCGGCGATGGGCGAATCAACCTTTTGGCATCAAAGAAGGGTCCTGGTGACCGGCTCTGGAGGGTTCTTGGGCTCTCACCTAACTCGTCTTCTTGAAGAGAAAAAGCCGGCGGCTCTCTTTCTTCCTCGTTCGCGAGAAGTTGACTTGCGCCAGCCTGAGGCGGTCGGCAATTTGCTCGCCGAGACTCGACCGGACCTGATCATTCACCTGGCCGCCAACGTTGGGGGCATCGGCGCCAATCGTAAGCGGCCTGCTGAGTTTTTCTATGACAATCTGATGATGGGCGTGCCTCTGCTGCATCAAGCCTATACCTCGGGGGTTCAAAAGTTTGTTTCGGTGGGCACTGTTTGCTCCTACCCCAAACACTGCCCGGTGCCGTTTCGCGAGCAAGACCTCTGGAACGGCTACCCCGAAGAGACCAACGCGCCTTACGGTCTGGCCAAGAAGATGCTGTTGGTGGCCGGCCAGGCTTACCGTCAGCAATACGGTTTTAACTCCATTTTTCTGCTCCCCACCAATCTCTATGGGCCGGGCGACCACGCCGATTTAGAGAATTCTCACGTCATTCCCGTGGTGATCCGAAAGTGCCTCGAGGCGACTCGTCGAAACGAGCCTGAGGTGGTTGTTTGGGGCACTGGCTCTCCCACTCGAGAATTTCTTTACGTCACCGACGCCGCCCGGGGCATTCTTCAGGCTTGCCAGGCTTACGATGGTTCCGAGCCCGTCAATCTGGGCTCTGGAGCCGAGATCTCGATTCGAGATCTGGTCAACACCATCGCTCGCCACGTGGGATTTGAAGGCAAGTTGGTTTGGGATGAGAGCAAGCCTGACGGTCAACCTCGACGAGCCCTCTCGACCGCCCGAGCCGAGCAACTCTTCGGTTTTCAAGCCGAAGTGGGCTTCGAGGAAGGACTCAAGCGAACGGTCGACTGGTTCGCCTCCCGTTTGTAACGGGGTTGCAACAATCAAAAAATAGGGTGCCGGGGTGATGAGACTCTCGCCCCTTGCGTCCTACAATTCGTATTCTCCCCATCCCTCTACCACCGCTCCCCAGCCCGTCTACCAAAAAGTCGTGGATTTGACTTTTGCTGGCGTGGAAGTGGGACACGACGTTCACCTTTCGACCATCAACTCAGCCACGGGTTTAGTCGCTGCCAGCGCTGCCGTCCTGGGTGCAGCTCAGTTAACCTCGCCTCTGCTTGAGGTCAAAGTCGAAGGTTTGAGCAACCTCGCCCTCTCGGGTTCGATGCTAGCAGGAATGGGCCACCACGGTGGCCCCCTAGCCGTTGGTTTGGCTTGCACTCACGCTGCCCTGGATATCGGACTAGCCTGCTATGAAGTCCACCATCATTCCTACAGACAAGCCTTTTTTCATGCCTGCAAAGGGGTTGCGGTGCTGGGGTCCGTGGCTTTCCCCTCGGTCGCTCCAGCCTTACACCTGACCCTACTGGGTGCCATGGCCGCTCAGGCTTTTTTCTGAGGACCGTCCGCTTCCACATAGATTCGGCCGTCACGGGTGGTGATCCGGTCGATGGTGATGTCGATCCCTTCGGGAAGCATGGCATCGGGGTTAAACCTGATGGTCGAATCGACCACCTCGACCCCAGGAACGTCGGGCTTCATGAGGTCGAGAAGAAAGCCACGAAAGGTATTGACTCCGGGGATCCAGCCGGCGCTGAGTTCGTCGACCCGCATCATCAAGTCGCCTTTCTTATCGACGTCCAGATAGCCTCTCCCGTCGAAGTCGATCAGCATGCCTAGCTTGTCTGCTCGACCCTCGAATTCGAGGTGACCGTCCTCAGTGGGCGTGATTTTTAGCTGTTTGAGCGACCTGGAACGCAAGAACGCCTTCTGAAGGCCGGCGATCGTCTCGGGGCCGACGCTCATCTCCACCTTACCCGTTTTCAGCGGCATCTCTTTCAGCCCGTCGAAACTCAGTTTTTCTCCCAACAGGAGTTTTTCGAGGGAGAGAGCGTCCGCCAGGCGAGCTGCTCCGTCAGGCGCGTGGAGCTCAATATGGTCAAGGGATAGGTCTCCGGTTTGGACCCCTTTGACAGTCACGACTCCGTTTTCCATGTCGATTTTAAAGCCTCGCTTCATTTCCTCGGGAGGCTGCTGACTCAACTCCGAGAGTTCTTCGCGATGGGGTGAAAGACCCAGGGCTAGTCGCAGATGATTATCAGGGTTGGGATCGTTGGCCCCGAGGGCGTTGGCGATCACCTGGGCCACGATGGGTGGGGCCGTTTTGAGCGACTCTGCCGCCGTGGCTCGAAGACGAGCCTGCATGGCCGGAGCAAAATCCAGGTCGGCTGAGCGAACGCCAATCGGCTGGTCGGTGAGTTGGTCGAGGACCGACTCGGGAGGCTTGTTTGAGAACAGGTCGGAGAGAACGACGCCGATTCTTTGGTCGGCACCCGGTAAGCGGATCTCCAGGTTGTTCAGACTCACGCCGTCAGGGCAGCCAAATCCTCTGGCGACGATCACGTCATTTTGGAAGCTCAGAAAAGGTGACTGAGGCCCGGGCTGGCTCGCCTCCCGCCGAATAGCCAGGTGAGCGTGGAGTCCGAGCTCGCCCTCCAGGCTGGTCTCTAGTGTCCTGGTCAAGGCCGGTGGGAGGTCCTGAAGATGGGTCCCCGCCAATTTCCGGAGGGCGGCCTGAGTTGTGGCTCCCACGTGAACGCCACACTCGCGGACTTCCATTCGGGCCTGGGTCAACCAGTTCAGTGAGGGTCTCTCCCCCTTGGCCAGTTGGCCCGGCGATAACGACTCCAGCATAGCCCTGTCATCGACACCATCGAGCGACAACGTCAGTCGGTCGATTTCGATGTCTTGATGCTTGAGCAGGTGGACCTCCAACGTTTTCCGGTCGAGGTCGACGGTAACCGAAGGAGGCCGCATAGACGGGTTGACACTCGGCACAGCCTCAAGCTATCAGAGGGTCAGGAAAAAATGCTGAAATTAAAGGCGGAAGGTCTCGGTGAGCTGGGCTTTGGAGCTGCCTCCCACGAAGACGGCGAAGGCTCCAGGCTCGAAGGTCCATACGAGCTCCGGGCCAACAAAGGAAAGAGCCTGGCGGCTGAGACTGAACTCGACGGTCTGGCTCGCCCCAGGGGCCAGGCCCAGGCGACGGAACCCCTTCAACTCCCGCTTCGGAGGAGTGACAGAGCGGACTTCGTCACGCACGTACAGTTGCACCACTTCCTCTCCGTAGTCGTCTCCCGTGTTAGAGACCGTCACCCGGACCTTCAGGGGGAAGGCGGTCGAGTCCACCTGAAGATCTCGATAGGAGAATTGGGTGTAGCTCAGGCCGTGGCCGAAGGGAAAGAGCGGTTCCAACGATTCGTCAACATAGTCCAAGGTGTAACGCTCGACCCCTTCCTGAGCGGGTCGGCCCGAGGTCTTGGCGTTGTAGTAGATCGGCACCTGTCCGGTGGCTCGGGGGAAGGTGACGGGTAGCTTTCCAGCCGGGTTCACTTTGCCAAAAAGCAGATCGGCGGCGGCTCGGCCTCCCATCGAGCCGGGGTGCCACATGGTCAAGATCGCCGGCATCGTCTCAGCCACTTCGGGCAAAGCCAGGGGTCGGCCGTGAATGAGGAGAACGGCCACAGGCTTGTTGAGTTTTGAGGCTTTCAGGGCGAGCTCGAGCTGCTCGGGAGGGAGGGTGATGGTGGTCCGGTTGCGGCTCTCCCCTGACAGGTCCCAATGCTCACCCAGCACCAACAGGACGGCATCAGCCAGATTGGCCATCTGAACCTCCTCGGTGTAGACCACATCGACCTCGGGGAGAGCTTGTTGGAGACCTTCCATGAGGCTTTCGGTCTCTTCCTTTTTGCCGGCTGTGTTCCAGGCTCCTAAGAGAGTGCGGGAGTCGTGAGCCAACTCACCCATCACGGCCAGCTTTTTCACTTCGGGCCCGAAAGGAAGCACGGAGTTTTCGTTCTTGAGCAGCACGGCAGACCGGGCGGCGGCAACTCTTGCCAGAGTCAGGTGATCAGGGTGGCGGACCCATTTTTCGGCCCGAGCGGCGTCGAGATAGCGATAAGGGTCATCAAATAACCCCAAACGATGTTTCAGTTCTAAGACCCGACGGACCGAGCGGTCAACCCACCGGCGGT
>CAYRFU010000082.1:11867-21679 GCA_964423525.1 uncultured Burkholderiales bacterium
CCATATCGACCCCGGCTCGCAAAGCTAGACGACCCGCCTCGAGTTCGTCTCCGGCCACCCTGTGGGCCAGCAGTTCCCGAATGGCGTTGTAGTCGCTGACCACCAAACCGTCGAAGTTCCATTCCTGACGTAAGACCTGGTCGAGCAAGAAGGGACTGGCATGAGCGGGCACTCCAGCCACTTCTTGGAAGCCGGCCATGACCGTGGCTGCTCCCGCCTCGAGAGCAGCCTGGAACGGCACCAGATAGATCTCACGAAGAGTGCGCTCGGAAATCTCAGCGGTATCGTAGTCTCGTCCCCCTTCCGCCGCCCCGTAGCCGGCGAAGTGTTTGGCACAGGCGGCCATTGTGTCGGGCTTGGTCAGATCTTTTCCCTGGAAGCCTCGCACCCGGGCTCCGGCCATCACCGAGCCCAGATAGGGGTCTTCTCCTGACCCTTCGATGACTCTGCCCCAGCGGGGGTCTCGGGCGATGTCGACCATGGGGGCGAAATTCCAGTGGAGACCTACCGCTGTGGCTTCCCGCGCAGCCACCTGGGCGCATTTCTCGACTAGCTCCGGGTCGAAGCTTGCCGACTCTCCCAGCGGGATGGGAAAGACCGTTCGGTAGCCGTGAATGACGTCATAGGCAAACACCAGCGGAATACCCAATCGGGTCTTCTCGACTGCTTCTTTTTGCAGCTCCGTCACCCGCTCGATACCGGCGATGCTGAGGACCGAGCCGACTTCCCCTCGGCCGACCCTTTCGCGCATCTCCGCTTTCAGGGGAACGGGCCCCGTCGAAGAACCTGCATATTGGGTGAGTTGTCCAAGCTTTTCAGCCCAGGTCATCTCCTTCATGAGGCGGTCGATCCGCTCGTCAGCAGCGGCGGGGAGGATCAAGATCAGAACGAGGAGCCATCGAAAAATCATCGGCCGAGGTTATCCACCAGATCCAGATTTCCCCCCACCAGGATTTCCCGCTTCGCAAGAACCCGGCTCGATGAGATTGGCTAGAAGGCTTTTGAGGCTGCTCCAGAAGATTCTGTGAGCAAGCTCAGGTCTCGAGCTGGTTTGGCCGCCGCTCGACTCAGCGCACGGGCTGCTAGAAGTCGCCGCCTGGGACGCTGGCGCTTCCTCTTCGCAAAATAGGCGTGATAGCTGCGGACTTGGCTGTTTTCGGTGGATTTCATTGGCAAGACCTCCTGGTTGATACTATGGCATTTCGAGTTTGAGGAATGCTTGGAAAACTTGGGGCTTTCGTTAAGGTGTCTGACACCTTCGGGCCACGCTTCTTCGTGGCCGTCAGGGGTATGGGTCAAGACTTGAGGGCTTTTTCAGGGTCGTGCCTTAAGTTGCAAGCGGTCGCCTTTGCTGGGAATGAGGAGAATCATGCGAGTAGCTTGCCCCAACCTATCGGGACAGTTTCAGACGGTGGTCCGAGGAGCCTTCGGAGACCAGGCCGTCCTCGGCTTAGAAGACGAACGCGTCGAAGCCGCCGCCACAGCCTTCCATCAGGGCGGTGATGTGACCGAGATTCTAGGCGAAGGCTGGAGTCGAGAAGATGACCACCGCTTCTGCCTGACCAAGCCTACACCGGAGTACGCCGGCCACACCTTCCAGCGTTTGACCATCGATCAGAATCGTCTCTGTTTAGAGGTGGCTAGCTACAGCAACTACATGGGGCTCGGCGTTCGCGAGCTGCTGGTCCAAGAGGGGGCCGAATGTCACCGGACTCAACAAGAGTTTGCCGTCGAGGGGGCTGACATACCGCCCGAACGGGAACCGTAAAGCGCGCCCTCTTCCGTCGAGAGGAGTTCCAAGACCGCTTCCATTGCCTGGCGGGGTTCCATCCCCAGAGTTTGCAGCACCACGGGCAACATCACCCAGTGGTGATGGCGTTCGGTGACCTCCGAGTAGGCGTGGTTGATGGCCACCTGATGGGCTCCATTGGGAGCGCAAAGGACCGGTTCCGACAGCTGTGCGTAAAGAATTTCACAGGGCCCGTAAGCTTGCAAGCTACGCCGCCTGAGGCTCTCGAGAAGAGTCTCAGGTTGAGGGAGACGGACCAGGCTCACCAGGGCGCGTAGCAACTCTAGCAGGGGCTCGTTCCCTAGAGCCAGGACCGGGTCTTCCTGGGTGGTGGTCCCAGGCGGCGCGTAGAGGAACTTGTCTGCTTCCATCAACTCACCCAGACTTAACCAGCGACCGGTCAGGGTAGGAATCACCTCGAGGGCTTGGAGGGCCGGGGAAACCGGGTTGTCGCGAGCCCACGAGAGAACCAGGCGACGGGCTCTTTTAAAACGTTTGGTGGAGGGAGCCGGAAACTCCTGAGCCAGCTGTTCGAACAGACGAGACAGTTCTTCCTTTAAGAAGGCCCTTACGTCTTCTGGCCGTTGGGGACCACTCCAGTCGGATTTTGGTTCAAAGGCTCCTTCCAACCAGCCCACCAGCCCCAATTCTGGGAAGAAAGCCTGACTCCCGAGGGAGAGGCCTTTCAGACGAAGCTCGACCCCCGGCGATGTCCCGTCAAGTGAAAGAGCGCCCGACCATCGCTCATGGGAGAAGGCGTGCTCGAAAAAGCCCCTTTCCAGAGATTTTGGTTCTCGGGCCAGGTTCTTGCGAACCTCCTCGAGCAGGGGGTTGAGATCGATCAAATGGGCCTGGTTTTGCAAAGCTCTCTGCTGCTCGAAACTCAAGGGAAGGAAAACGTCTTCAGGACGGTAGCTCAGCACCGTTTCGAGAGGCTCGAACTCCTTCCAATCGGCAGAAAAGTAGCCCACGGTCTTGCCCCTTAACTCGTCCAGGGAGCGGGGTTGGGCCCAGATATCCTCGAACAGTGAGAGCTGGTCAAATTCTTCCAGCCAACCGCCTCTGGCCAAGAGTTCCAACAAATAACGACGGGCCGTCGGTCCGCCACCAGAGCCGACCTGGGAGACCACCATTCGGCGGGCCTGGTTAGCCAGGGCATCGAGGTCAGGTGCCTTCTCGGCCTTCCAAACGGCCTCGAAAGGGACGAGAGTTCGAAGGCACTGTTCTTCTCTCAACTGACCCTCTTGAAACCAGGCCACTCGAGTCTGCTCGAAGGGCCAGATCAGGCCGATTTCCAGGTTCTCTTCCTGGTGAACAGCCAGGAACGAGCGAGCTGGAAGGCGCGCTTCCCGGTCGGCTGAAGTCGGCCAAAGTTCCTCCCGCGCAGGGGCGGCGATCCTCTCGCCAAACCAGCTCCGGAGGACCTGGCGAAGTTCGACATCCTCCACCACGAACGAGCTGGAGCGGGAAATCTCGTCGAGACTTGAGTCCTTCACTAAGGGATAATCATAGAGACACCGGGGGGGCTTCTCATCACGGCTATGGAGATGGAAGAGGTAGGCTCGTAAATGGTCTCTCGGAGGGACTTGCTGAAAAAACTTCTTGAGGATGCCTCGACCCTGCTCGAGTAAGCTCTCGAGTTCTTTTCCGTCTTCGACCCGAGCCCAATAGCGGTCGGCTAGAAAGCGGTCGCTAACCAGAAGAAGGTCGAACCCGAACGGCATCTCGTCGAGCCGTAAAGGCATTTCCCCGAGAGGTCGGCCTTCTCGCCAGCAGTAGGCTCGCGAGGGTTCTCGAGCGTTGTCGCGCGCGGCCAGTTGGTGGGGGCCGAAGGAGGCCTTCCAGAGATGGGAGCCTGAGAGTTGTGGCTGAGTCGGCTGGTATTTGTCGAGCCAAACCTGGCGGTAGGTTTCTTCGGCCGAACGACTCTCGAAACGTTGGTCGACTTTCTTGAGGACAAAAAGAGCTTCGAGCTCCGGGATGGCCACTGGCACCGGCTCGAGCTGACACGAGTAGGGGCGTTCGACCGCCTCAAGGTGGTCACCCTGAACCCTTTGGCGGAGACTTTCCAGACTGGCCAGGCTCCCGTCGCTCATGGGATAGAGCTTTTGGTGGGCCAACTCGGGAGCATCGCCAGCTGTCCAGGCGAGATAGGCTCGGGACCGAGCTGGGCGGTTCCAGGCTAAATAGAATTCCTCGAGTCGCTCTTTGAGCTCGGTTTCGATCACCGCCGCAGCCTGGCATTGGTCGGCCAAACCCTCCCAGGATGGGTTGGGGATGAGACTGGGATGCTCGACTTCGAAGGCCAGACCGGGGGGGAAGCGTTCAGGATAGCAACGTCGATCAAGCAGCCTTCCCGTTCGCAGGAAGTTGATAGTCGTAGGCTCGTGGGGATCGTCCTTGAGGCCGGCCACTCCCTGGCTATGGCTGAGGCGAAAAGAAAGCGGTGACGAAGCCTGACCCTCCAGGCTAGGAGGGCGGGGAGACTGAGCTCTGAAGCGTCTTTCGGCTAGATGGGCTTGCTCTGCCTGGTAGAGAAGGGCGTCTCCGCTTTTCCATTTGGGGAAGCCTTGGACCAGAGCCTCATTGTAACGAACCACCAGCTCCCTCCCGAGGGGCGGTCGACTCCAGGGTTGGCTACGACGGGTCACCAGTAGGTAGCCCCGTTCCTGGTAATCGCGGGCGATTTCGCCCAACTCCAGCCAGCTTCCGTCCCAGGCTTCGAAGAGAGGCATGGAAAGAAGACGATCGGCCAGGGGGTCAGGACTCGCCATCAACTTGGTGGTCAGTCGGGTCAGCACCACCCGCAGGCGCTGCTTCTGGTCCTGGTCGAGTCGTTCTGGGTGAAGAGCCATCTGAAGAAGGAGCCGCCAATAGGCCCGTTCCAGCTTCTTGAGCATCTGCTCAAGTTGGTTGGACTCGACCAATTGGGTAGCCCCAATATCGCGGGGGAGAGAGGGGGTGCTGATATAGGCCGGACGGGGATAGTCTCTTTCATACGTGACTCCATTGAGGACCAGGGTCAGGCGACCAGCCCGTTCCTGATCGGGGAAAACCACCAGAGCTGTAAAGTCCTCATCCCACTCCTCGACCGCCCAGATTCTCGTAAGAGGCTCATCGGTGGGTAGCTCCTGACCCGGCGCCTTGAGCTTGAGCCAGCCCAGCACTCGACCGGGGTTGACCCGGTTGTCGATGCGACGACCGTTCAGGTAGAGAGGCAATGGGCAGTAGCGCCCACGCCTTTGAAGAAGGTCGGCCTCAGGGGGCGCCGAGGAGCTTCGCCATCGATCCACCCACCGGGTCTTCTCGCGGATCACCAAATGGGTGCCCTCACGCTCGGGTCCGGTCTCCAAGTGGTGGGAGCCCTTGCGACTGACGGTCAGGACCGACTCTCCCGAGCGAACGGTGACCTCTCCGTTGAGACGGGAAGCAGCCGTAATCGCGATGGCCAGGTCTTGAAGGCGGGAGAGTTCCCGAGAGTCCCCCAGGAGACTGGGAGCCAGCGAGCGTAGCTCAAGCTCGGAGAAAGGCTTTCCGTCAAATTCGATTTCAAACCTTCCCGGCCTCGATTCGACTCGAATCTCGGTGGCTTGAGAAGAAACGGCCGCAGCCAGAAGGTGGAGGGGGAACGAGCGCGGGTCGGCCAGGCGGAAAGCGGCCAGCTTTTGACGCGCTTTCTGGCTGTCGACTGTGAACCGGCCCTCGGAGTCGAACCGCCCCTGGCGGTGCAGCTCGCTTAAAGTCTGCCCCAGATCACTGCTCACCAGGCCAGCTTCGGGCCGCTCAGCTTGTCGATCCTGCAATATCTTAGCAACATGGTTGTAAAGAGCGAAACAGAAAATCCCTGAGTGAAGATTCTGCAAGCCCCTCCCAAGCTCATCACGGGACTAGCGGAACGGAAAGAGCGTTCCCCTAAAATCGCCATCTTAGACACCTTCGCCGCCAAGGGTGAGAGCCCTGACCACGGTGACAAGGTGGAGTCGGTGCTGCTGAGTGCCGGTGGTTGGCGTGACCGTGATGTTCAAAACCTCAACAACAGTTACGAGATCGACCTGGAACTCGAAGACGTCACCCGGGTTGGAGCCGACCAGTTCAGGGCCAGGTTGAAAGACTACGTGGTGCAGAGGATATCCCGGTTCTATCGGGCCACCGCCCACAACCTGCGCTCCATCGTGGAAGACGATAAGAACAAGATCCGAGTGCTCAACCAGTCCCAAAGTCAGTGCCCCGCCCGACTGGCTCGGCCGCTGGTGCGAGAACTATATGCCGACCCTGAACTCAGGCGTCGCCTTCGGGAAGCTTACGGTCTCCACCCGCACTGTCGCAAAGCTAACATCGCTGAGGCTGTTCTGGACGATATCCACGACATCTTCGACCAAAGCGGCAGCATCGACCGGGCCCGGCGCATCTACCGAAACCAGGCTCAAAAGGCCTACAAGTTGGGGATCGTCCACGTGGTCACGGCCGGCAACTTGGGGCGCCAGGCGGCCAGCTACGAGAAAATGGGCATCGATGTCCAGCCGGACACTTACCGAAGCATTTTCGCCAACGAGTTTACCACGGTGGTAGCTGCTATCGACGGCCGGGGGACCAATACCCGCCGTGACGACAGAGCGGCCGACTTCACCTCACCTTACGCTGGAGCGGAATTCGGGATGAACGGTCTCAATGTCGCCTGGGAGTCCGACGAGCTCCACGGTGATTCCGATGGAACATCCTTTGCAGCTCCCCAGGTGACTGCCCTGGTGGCCGAGATGTTCTCGATCAATCCAGACCTAACCGTCGACGAGGTCGAAGACTACTTGACCCGCTCGTGCTTACCAGTGGCTGGGGAGGCGTTTCAGGTGGGCGCGGGATTGATCGATTCCGAGCGGGCGCTGATGTTGGCCCATCAGGCCCGCCGGGTCAGACGTTAGAGCGATTACCAGGTCCCGGTGCTGGCCATCGAGGCCCAGGGTTCTTTCGGCGCCAGGCGTTCGCCCTTCTGCAACAGTTCGATCGAGATGCCGTCGGGCGACTTCAAGAAGGCCATGTAGCCGTCTCTAGGGGGGCGGTTGATGGTGATGCCGCCGTCCTGGAGTTTCTGGCACGTCTCGTAAATGTTATCGACCGCGAAGGCCAGGTGGCCAAAGTTCCGTCCTCCGGCGTACTCCTCGGGTTCCCAATTATAGGTCAGCTCAAGCAGCGGAGCTTTCTCTTCTTTGGCTTGTTCCACGTCGTCGGGGGCGGCCAGGAAAATCAAGGTAAACTTCCCTTTGTCGTGCTCGCTTCGGCGGACTTCCACCATTCCGAGCTTGTTACAGTAGAAGTCGAGCGAGGCGTCGATGTCGCTGACTCGAACCATCGTGTGCAGATATTTCATACGGCACCAATGCTCAGATCGGCCCGGATCTCCTGCTACAGTTTGGCGTAGGCCGGCCCGATTCCCTGGAGGCTCAAGTGAGTCTCGGCTAGTCGCCAGCCAAGTTCGTCGTGGTAGACGACCAGGTAGTAACCGGAATACTCTCGCACCCGATTCCCTTGATAGGCGGCCAGCTCCACCCGAGCCCAGGCCTGATGAAGAGTCTGACTCGGCTCGATGCCCAGGAGCCGATAGCGCACTTGACCGAGTTCGACACAGCCCAACTCAAACTGCTCCAGGCTCAGTTCCTTCTGCCAAAGGGGAGTGAGGGTTGCGTAGGCCCGGAGATAGTTCTGGTCCTGGAGGTGGCGGTGATAGGAGAGGACCGTGGCCGCGGCGCCCGCTGTCGAAGGTCCGGTGGTCGCTAGAGTCGTCTCAGCCGGGACGGGTCGGGCGGCCCACTCCGTACAAAAATAGGCCCCCGCGAAAAGTAGCAGAACCACTCCTGTGCGCCAAGCCAGTTGGGTGGCAAGTCCCGCCGAAGCGACGACCCCTTCACGAGCGGAGCGGGCCAGTTCCCGAAGCCAGCTCAAAAACTCTCGCACCAACAAGACGCACCTGGCTGCTACCTGGCTCCAATCCACCTTCGGTTCTCTTGCTGCCACGGGAGCCGGCTGCCAGTGTGGTGGATTGGTCAACGAAGGTTCCGGCTCAGGTGGAGCCTCATTGGCGGGTGCCTTGGGTGCGTCGGTTTGGACGGCCGGCTCCGGTGGACTTACGGGCTTCTGGGGATGTTCCGGTTGGTCAGCTTGCTCGGCCAACTCCTCGGTCTCGGGGCAGCCCGATACGAAACGGTGACGCTTCAGGCTGATTTTGTGAGAGAAGGAGCGACCGCAACTGCAGTGATACTTGCGCTTGTCTTTTCTCTTCTCGGTAGCCATCGCCATGCTCAGTTTACAGTCCGGGAAGTCGCCGGATGGACGGTTTTTGTTAACGCGAGGTTACCGATGTGAACAGGATGTGAAGATCTTGTCCGAGATCTTGCTGCTTTACCTCTTGCTGAGAAAGCGGAAGTGGCGGCCGAGTTGAGGGCCTCGTTGATGCTGATAGTGGGAGGAAAGCTCCTCTCCATAAACCCGGTCGGGCTCTTTGAGAACGTGTTCGTAGACCATTTTGCAGATCGGTTGTCCGTGTCGAAAGACGACATCTTCGTGGGGGTCGACCTCGAGGACCGCCGGAGTGCCCAGGATGGAACCGTCTCGACCGTGACCGAAGCCCGGGTCGAAAAAGCCCGCGTAGTGAGAGCGATATTCTCCGCTATGGATGTCGTAGGCCACCATCTCGACAGCGTGAAGGGGCGGCACCCGCAGATATTCGAGGGTCGAGAGGATGTAAAAAGCTCCTTTTTCGAGCAACACCTCTCCACCTTGAGCGACGATCGGCTCCCAATACTGGGAGGCGTCGTGGGGCTCGCGAGAGGTGAGATCGACCACTCGATCAGAGTTAAGGGCCCGAAAGCCAACTCGTTCCTGGTCGATGTCAGCGGTTAACAGGATGCCTTTATCGTACTGGGGCGGTACCTTCTGACCTTCGTGGTTGTACAAAAGCCCGATTTTTTGTTGAGCCATCTCCAGCTCGAGGTCGGTCAGACGATTGTCTCCGATCAGAAACCGAGCCTGGTTGAGGGTGCTGCCCTGGGCTAGCTTGAGAGGCCAGGAGCGGGGGGTAACCATCAGATAGACTTGGCCTCTGTAGCCCAGGGGGATCTTGTCGAATCGGGACAGCCGGTCAACCAGTGTTCTGACCCAGACGTTCATTCGACCGGTGGAACTCTTGTTGTTGGTGTAGGCGTGAACGGTGGCCGGGAGGTCGAGAGACTCCATCACCTCTAGGACGTAGGTCTGATGCTTGTTGAGAACGGCTCCCTGGGTGAGGTCAAGTTCCTGTTCGGAGTAAAGTTCTAGAGCCTGTTCGATGGTCTCGTCTGGACGGGGCAGAAAGGCGGCGCGCACCTTATAGCCTCGGGCTCCCACTCGCAGGTCGAGACTGGACGGCTGGATGTTTTTGGGTGGCACAGGCTGGCTCGCCTGGACTCGGCCGGTCTCGAGAAAGTCGTCGATGATCTGGGAGGGGATAGCCCCGGTCTGCCTCATGGCCGGGCCCTTCGCGGCCACCCACGAGCCACCTTCGAGAAAGTTTGTTCTAGCGCATCACCGCTGGAGCATTTGGGTAAAGGGATCAGGAAAACACCACAGGAGCGGAGCGTTTATGTCGACAGAGACCTTCATCAGAGCCCCACGGGGTAGCCAAATCACCTGCAAAGGGTGGGGTCAGGAAGCGGCCTTGCGGATGTTGATGAACAATCTCGACCCGGAAGTGGCCGAGGACCCCGCTCAATTGGTGGTCTACGGCGGGACGGGCCGTGCAGCCCGCAATTGGGATTGCTTTAACGCCATCGTCTCCTGCCTCAAGCGGCTTGAGAGTGACGAGACGCTGTTGGTGCAGTCGGGCAAACCGGTTGGGGTCGTGCGCACTCACCCTCAGGCGCCACGAGTGTTGATTTCGAACTCCATGCTGGTGCCGGCTTGGGCTACTTGGGACCACTTTCGAGACCTGGAGAAGAAAGGTCTGATGATGTATGGTCAGATGACCGCAGGCTCTTGGATCTACATTGGCACCCAG
>CAYRFU010000083.1:0-4999 GCA_964423525.1 uncultured Burkholderiales bacterium
AACCAAAAGCAAAATCGATCACAAATTTCTTCCCCAGTTTCAACAGAAGCTGACCATCGATTCCGTAGCCCGAGGCTCGTCGCCCTGGTTCGACCGCTCGCCTGAGGCCGAGAAGATTCTCCTTGCGAGCCCGGAAGCCATGGTCGAGACCGACAGCCTCGAGACCCTCCGAAAACTGAAGGGGACGCTCCACGCCCCTCATCACCAGTTCATCCTTTATCAGGCCTGGTTGCCGGCCAAAGATGGGGCCCGCCCTTTAGATCCCATCAAGGACCTTCACGGCGAACCGATCGGCCAGGCCCTCCAAGGCGGACCAACCCGGCATTTCGTCCTGGCGGGCCCCGGCTTTACGCCCGGCGCCATCAGAGCCCTGAAGGAGAATCTGGGGGAGCACAAGCTGACCACTCTAGGTCTTTTCTGGTGCTTCGGCGAGGAAGACGCCACCACCAACCCCAAAGTGTTAGACGAACTGATCGGCATCTGCCGCAATTGCGAAGTCGAAAACCTGTCCATCTTGACGGCCGCCTGCGACGACACCGTCGAGGGCAAGCTGGCGGGAGGACTGGCCCACTGCAAGACGGTCAAAAAATGCCTGGTCAGTCAACGAGACGATTCCAAAAAATACCCGGCCTTCCCCATCCCCAAGGTCGACCAGGTCGTTTCCAAGCGCTAAAGAAAAGGCAACAGTTCGGTCAGGGAATCGAGCTTCAAGTCGGCGATACCGAGGCGAGGGTCCTCTCGAAAGTCGGCCTCAGGAATGGCCACCACCTTCATCCGAGCGGCTTTGGCTGCGATGACGCCGTTGACCGAGTCCTCGATGGCGAGGCAGTCGGTAGGACGGACACCCAGCTTGGCAGCCGCTGAGAGATAAACAGCCGGATGAGGCTTTCCCAAAGGCTCCGTTTCAGCCGAATGGGTGATCTGAAAGAAATCCTTCAACTGGAGTCGCTCAAGAGTGGCCCGAAGCAACCTTTGGCTCGACGAGGTGGCCAAGGCGCAGGGCCAGCCCACAGCTCGAACCCGCTCGAGAACGGGAACCACGCCCTCGAGGGGCTGGCCTTGAGCGCGAATCAACCGCTCGACCCAGCCCTCGAGTTTCTCGATCAGCTCCTTTTGGTTGGCGTGAGGAGCACGAAGGGCGACGACTTCGTCGACCCGCAGACCCATGGTCTGGGCGCACTCCGCTTCGTCGAGTTCCACTCCAACGGTCTTGAAAAGCTCGATCTCGGCCTCTCGCCAGAAAGGCTCGGAGTGAATCAAAATCCCATCCATATCAAAAATCAGAGCTTGGAAGTCCAGGGGCGTGATCTTCATGAGCCACACCATAGCCGAAGGAGGGAGAAAAAGCAAAAGCCCCGCGATGACGGAGCCATTGGTTGGACGTTGAGACGTCTTTATATCAAGGGCGAGTTTCTATCTATGTCGCCTCGCCCCTAGTATAGCCGATCTTGGGCCAGCGAAAAAGAAGTGTGGCGTTGCCGGCAAGTAACAAAGGTAAAAAGTGTGTTGCCAGGATGTATCAGTTCCATTTCTCGAGGGTCACTCGAGTTGTCTGGGCTTGGCCCTTCCGGAAGTAGCGGAGCTCAACCTCGCTACCGGGCGGCTTGAAGCTCACATAATCTCGCAACCATAAAGCCCCCTCGATCGACTCACCATCGACGGTCAAAAGGACATCGCCCTTTTTTAGGCCGCTAGAGTGAGCCGGACCATCGCGCTCCAACTCGGTCACGATCAGGCCCTCGACAGAAGGCAAGCCCAAAAGCTCAGCGCTCGCTTGAGAAACAGGCTCCCCTCTTAGGCCCAGATACGAACGGATGACCTCTCCCTTTTCGATCAAGAGGGTCGCGACCCGGCTGGCGGTCTCCGAAGGAACGGCGAACCCGATTCCCTGACCGAACGGGATGATGGCCGTATTGATACCGATAATCTCACCTTCGAGATTGGCCAGTGGCCCACCGCTATTGCCAGGGTTGATGGCGGCGTCGGTTTGGAGAAGTCCGGTCAGTTCGCGACCAGGGGCTTCCAGAGTTCTGCCCCGACTGGAGAGAACCCCGACCGTCACGCTATGACCAAAACCATAGGGGTTACCGACGGCCACCAACCATTCTCCGACCTGGACTGCCTCGGAATCCCCGAAAGCCAAAAAAGGAAGATCGTCGGCCTCCACTTTGAGCACGGCCAGATCAGTGAAGGGATCGGACCCGACCACCTCGGCAGAGAGAGGGTCGCGGTCGGGGAAGGAAACTTTGATCCGCTTAGCTTTGGCCACCACGTGGTGGTTCGTCAAGAGGTAGCCGTCTGCGCGAATCCCCACACCCGACCCTTCCCCCAGACTGGGTTTGGCCGACCTCGACAAATCGAGGGGGTCGACCTCCGAAGAGGTCGAGACTTTGATGCTCACGACAGCTGCGGCCACCGCCTCGGCAGCCGCGGCCAAAGCGATTTCCTGAGGGGAGCCCTGTCGGCCCTCGACCCGAACAGGCTGTGCTTTCGGCTGAACCAACCAGGCTCCCAGCAAAAAACCGATAAGAGCCGTCGCAAAGTAGCCGAGATAGTGACCCTTCACGGGGTCAGGCCGACCGCCTTCGAGTCGAACACGACAGGCGCCTCGCCCCACCGACCTTCAAGGTCGTAGAACTCTCGTTCCTGGTCGAGAAAGATATGAATGACGACGCTGCCAAAGTCGAGCAGAATCCAGGCCCCTTCATCGAGCCCCTGCACTCGTCGGCGTTTGAGTCCTAACTCGCTCAGACTCTTATCGATGGAACGAGCAATGTCTCGAGTTTGCACCCGGGTGGGTGCACTGGTGACGACGAAGTAGTCGCACAGCACCGAAACGGTGCCTACGTCGAGAATAACGACGTCACGGCCTTTCTTGTCGATGGCCGTATCGGCCGCGGCCCTGGCGATCTCCAAACTTTCCAAAGAGCCTCCTCCAATCTGCCCCATCGCTAGTGGGCCTTTCGGATTAGCCGGAAACGGCCTCAACCCCTTTCCGATAGAGCTCGTGAGCCTCAATATACTCCTCCACCGAGCGAGGCACAAGATATCCGATCGGCAAGTCTCGACCGGCTCGTCGCCGGATCTCGGAAGAGGAAATATCGAGAGAGGGCATCTCGAGGAGACGGATTTGGTCACGTTGAGAGAGACCCAAGCCATCAAGATGGGCGTTCAGGTCATCGAAAGCATAACCTGGACGGGTGGCCACCACCATCGCCTTCAAACCAGCCAGAATCCGATCAAGGTGCTTCCAACGATAGCGAAGCGAATCGGCTCCGGCGATAAAAAAATAGTCGTGCTGCTTCGGCAGCCTGTCCATAGTCTCGTAGGTGTAGAGGGGTCTTTCCTGCTCGAGTTCCAGGGTGCAGACCTGAAACTCAGGTCGGCCGGCGATAGCCAACTCGATCATGGCCAGACGGTCGCTAGCCGAGGCTAGCGAGGTCGTCTTATGAACCGGAGCCTGGTTGGGCAAGAACCAGACCTCCTCGAGCCCGAGTCTGTGATGGACCTCGAGCCCGAGGAACAGATGTCCGTGGTGGATGGGATTGAACGTGCCCCCCACCAGACCGATCCGCACCGTCTACTTTTCTTTCAGAAAATTCCTCAGCACCGTCTGAAGAATTCCGCCATTCTTGTAGTATTCGACTTCGACCGGTGTGTCGAGGCGCACGTCGGCCTGAAACTCCTTGACCGAACCATCCTCAGCGGTGGCTTTGACCGTCAGCTTCTGACGAGGTGAGATGGAGTCGTCGACGGGAATATCGAACGTTTCGTGACCGGTCAAGCCCAGGCTCTTCCAGTTCTGGCCGTCGGTGAAGGTGAGAGGCAGAACACCCATCATCACCAGGTTGCTCCGATGGATCCGCTCGAAGCTCTCGGCGATGACCGCTCGAACGCCCAGCAGGAAGGTGCCTTTGGCAGCCCAGTCGCGACTCGAGCCCATGCCGTAGTCGACTCCGGCTAGCACCACCAACGGCGTTCCGTCTTTCTGATATTTCAGGGAGGCGTCGTAGATACTCATCTCTTCTTTGGTGGGCAGGTAGTAGGTCACTCCGCCTTCACTACCCGGCACCAGGAGATTGCGAAGCCGGACGTTGGCGAAGGTTCCCCGGGTCATGACCCGGTCGTTCCCACGACGCGAACCGTAGCTGTTAAACATCGCCTTCTCAACACCGTTGTCGATCAGGTATTTCCCGGCGGGGCTTGAGGTTGCGATGGAACCAGCCGGAGAGATATGATCGGTGGTGACCGAGTCGCCGGCTAGCACCAGGACCCGCGCCCCTCGAACCGGTTGAGGCGGCTCGGGCTCGACGGGGAGATCGACGAAGAAAGGAGGTTCCTGAATGTAGGTGCTGTCCTCACTCCACTCGTAGACGGCAGAATCTCCACTAGGAATGGCGTTCCAAGTCTCGTTGCCGTCGTAGACATTGCCGTACTGCTCGGTGTAGAGCTGGGGCGAGAGAGCCTGCTGGAGCGTATCGAGGATCTCTTGCTGGCTAGGCCAAATATCCTTCAAGAAGACATCCTGGCCGTTCTTGTCCTGTCCGACCGGCTCACTGTTGAGGTCGATGTCGACCGTCCCGGCCAGGGCATAGGCCACCACCAGGGGCGGGGAAGCCAGGTAGTTGGCCCGCACATCGGGGGAGATACGGCCGGCGAAGTTCCGGTTGCCCGAAAGCACCGAGGCCGCCACCAGGTCGCCCTCGTGAACCGCATCTCTGACGGGGTCTGGTAGAGGTCCTGAGTTGCCGATACAGGTGGTGCAGCCGTAGCCCACGGTGTGAAATCCGAGCTGCTCGAGGTATTCAGTCAAACCTGCTTTGTCGAGATACTCGGTCACCACCTTGGAGCCGGGAGCCAGACTGGTCTTGACGTAAGGCTTTCGCACCAGACCTTTTTCGACCGCTTTTTTGGCTAGAAGCCCTGCCCCCACCATCACACTGGGGTTACTGGTATTGGTGCAACTCGTTATGGCGGCGATCACCACCGCCCCGTGGCC
>CAYRFU010000083.1:5009-14859 GCA_964423525.1 uncultured Burkholderiales bacterium
ATCTCGGCGCTACTTCCGTTGTTTTTCACCACGGCTCGGTTGCCCAGCTTGCCCTCACCGATGTCGAACCCTTGAGGTCCCACGGGCGCTCGCAAGACCTCGTGGAAGTAGGTCTTCATTCGCGACAATTCAACCCGGTCTTGGGGACGAAGCGGTCCTGCCAGGCTAGGCTCGACCGTGGCCAGGTCTAACTCGAGCGTATCGGAGAAGTCGGGGTCGGCGGTGGAATCGGTGCGGAAAAGCCCCTGCTCTTTGCTATAGGCCTCGACCCGCTGGATCACTTTCTGGTCGCGACCGGTGCGCTCGAGGTAACTCAACACTTCGTCATCGACCGGAAAGAAGCCCATGGTAGCGCCATACTCGGGAGCCATATTGGCGATGGTAGCTCGGTCAGGCAGGCTCATATTGGAAAGACCCGCCCCGTAGAACTCCACAAACTTCCCTACCACACCTCGTTTGCGAAGCATCTCGGTGACCACCAGAACCAGGTCGGTGGCGGTGGCCCCTTCTCGCAGGCTGCCGGTCATTTTGAATCCGACCACCTCGGGCATCACCATATAGATCGGCTGACCCAACATGGCAGCTTCGGCTTCGATGCCGCCTACGCCCCAGCCGAGGACACCCAGGCCGTTAATCATGGTGGTGTGACTGTCCGTCCCGACCAGGGTGTCCGGCAAGGCCACTTTGCCGCCCTGAGGGTCGTCGAACAGTTGCACTACATTAGCCAGGAACTCGAGATTGACCTGATGGACGATGCCGGTGGCCGGTGGCACCACCTTAAAGTTGTCGAAAGCCTTCTGCCCCCAGTGAAGGAACTCGTAGCGTTCTCGATTGCGCTCGAACTCGAGCTTGGAGTTAAGCCGGATAGCGTCGGGTCGACCGAAAACATCGACCTGAACACTGTGGTCGATGACCAGGTCAACCTCCACGATCGGATTGATTTTCGAGGGCTCTCCGCCCATTCGTTTCATGGCACTGCGGAGAGCAGCCAAGTCGACCACCGCCGGCACCCCGGTGAAGTCCTGCAAAATCACCCGAGCCGGAAGGTAGGGGACCTCGACCGGTTCGTAGGCGGCCGGGTTCCAGTTGGCCAGATTGATGACATCCTTCTCATCTACGAGTTGACCATCGTAGTTGCGCAAGGCGTTCTCAAGTAGAATCTTGATGGAGAAGGGGAGCCGGTCGAGCCGACCGATGCCTTGCTCGGTCAGTTTCTGAAGTCGATAGATGTTGGCTGGGCCGTGGCCGGTCTCAAACTTGCCGCGGGCTTGAAAGTCTCGCATGAATTGGGGGTCTCCGTCCTCGAAATCTCACTTATGATTATCGAGTTTCCCCCCTCGGATCCTTTTTTAGTAGCGGCATCCCCGGCGATAGTAGCCCCGACTGGAGAAGCCCCGGTTTGAGAAATGGATCTGGTAGCCGCCAGTAGAAATCCCTACACCAACGCGGAAGGGGTCGGCCTGAGCCACAGGAGCGATCAGCATCGCGAGGATCAACAGCAAGAATAGTCGTTTCATAAGAAGAGCCTACCCGACCAAGTTCACCAGGCTCTTGCGACCATGGAACAAACTGGAGGTAGCTTGGACGTCACCGTCCTGATCAAAAGGGCCGCAGAACTTTATGATGACCCGGCCACCGGCTTGCAGGCTACCGCCCCCCAGGCGGCCACCAACTTCTTCTTGAGTGGGGCGCAGTGGATGAACCAGGCTCTGGGGGTGGTTCGAGGTCGCAATAGCCTGATGAAGCCGGTCAGCTACCAGCTTCTTGGTTTATTCAAGTACACAACTTCTGTGGGAGTCGGCCTCTTTTTTCTGTGGCTAGCCTGGCGTTTGGGTCGTTGGGACTTTCTGGGCCTGGTTCCGCTGGGTTTTCTAGCCGTTGACAGTCAGTTGGTGTTTCTCTTTCCGGCTTTGCTTGAGGGGGCACCCAGCCCCCTTGCTCACGCCCTTCGCCTGAGCCATAGGGCGGGCGGCCCGATCCTGGTTATGGCGGGCTTGATCCCTCTCTGGTCGGTGGCTCTGTTTGGTGGCTTTGTGGGCCAGGGCTTCCTACGCAGTTGGTGTCTTAGCTGCCTGGCTGTGGTGCTTTGGTATGACCACGTCTGTCGCTCTGATTCGGCTGCTCACGGCGCCGCGTAGACGTAGCCCTGACTGAGAGAGACTGGCTCTTCAGAACCAGCCACCCAAAATCGAAGCGGCACGGACTCCCGTCTTTTGCCGTTACGAGCCCGAAAGACCATGAAATGCAGGTGGGGCCCGCTGCTTCTTCCAGTATTGCCGGAATAGGCCAACAACTCGCCGACCTCAACCCTCTGGCCCACCTCAACTCTGACTCCCCCGGTCTTGAGATGATAATACTCCCCGACCGTCCCGTCCTCGTGGCGAACCAGCACATAGTTGCCGCCTTGCTCCCGGCTCCAGCCGGCATAGGCAAAGACGTCTTCAAGGTCGACCACCAGCCCGGGCCGAGCACATAGCACCGGTGTTCCGACCGGCATAGCGAAATCGACTGCGTTGAGACAATCTCCCTGGTGGCTCTGCTCCCCACCCGGACCCTGCGAGACTAGGAACGAACTGCCACTGGCGTAGGGCAGATGATAGACGTGGTCAAGGTCGGGCTCAGCCTGCACCGATCCCCATACCCAGCTCCAGTCCAGTGAATAGGTGTGAGCGGAGTGGGTTGGCCACAGGCAAGCCACCTGTCGGCGCTCTCCCCCGGCTATGACCAACTCTCTGGGAAGGGGTTCTTCGACCTGGATATGCCGCATCTTCGACCACTCAAACGAGGCCGTCACCTCGACCCCGTAGCGATTGTCGACGAACACCTCGATGCGGTCGGGGAGTTCGATCACTTCGACATCGCAGTGGATCTGACGGCGAACAGGTCGGCCCTTCTCCCGGAAGGCGAGAAAAAAGAAGAAGAGGCCGATCCCAACGCATACAAACCATTCCAACACGAGCTAATCCTGTCTGTCCCTGTCTTGTAGATGCTGCAGCTGACCGGAAGATCCCTTTTCGGAAAGGCTCTAAGGCCGATTTGCAGAATCCGCCGGGATGTCATCGACTGGACGATTCAGCCAGCTCGCCGACAATTATCGGCGGGGTTCCTCGTCGCCTACGAGCAATTGCTGTGTGAGTTCTCTCTCGATTACGGAAAGGTCAGCCACCGCTGGCAAGACCCTCAGGCTCTGGCCACCTTTTTTGAGGGCGACTATCAGACGACTCGCTTCCCTAACAGACACGCGGCTATGATGGAGGCGGCTTCGGCTCTTTTCGAACGTTACGGACCCGAAGGCGAGGTGACCGTCCACTACACCACTCGACTGCACTGGAAGACGACCGAGGGATTCTGGCTCGACCTTCAGGAACAGTAGGAACCACCGCAGCGACCCGTCGAACCCTGAGAGGTGAACCAACTCGCCACTCAAGCAGCCAAGCGCCTCAAGAGCAAACTGGAGGCGACCATCCCGGGAAGGTTGATGGAACTGCGCATCTTTGGCTCCAGAGCCCGCCATCAGGCGGGCCAGGATTCCGACCTTGACCTTCTGATCATGGTGGACTCAGAGGACCCGGAGCTGCGAGAGGTTGTGGTGAGGGCCGCCTGTGAAGTCGAAGCCGAGATGGCCTACGCTTTTCCCATTTCCCCGTGTATCATGTCGGTTGAGCGCTACCAAGACCTGTTGGACCGCGAACTACTTTTCGCCCTCGAGGTGGAACGTGACGGGGTCGCGATATGACTGAAGAGAACCGCCGAAAGAATGCCGCTCAGGAGATAGCCCGTGGTCAAAAAAGCCTGGGGGCCGCCGAAGTCTTGCTAGAGCGAGGGTTCTTTGAAGACGCGGTATCCCGAGCCTACTCGGCGGCTTTTCATTTCGCTCGCGCTCTCTTGCTGACCGAGGGGGTTCAGGTCCGGTCTCACGCCGGTGTTCGTGATCAGCTGAGCTTGCATTTCGTGGTCGCCGGCAGGCTTTCACCAGATGTTGTCGGTCAGCTCGCTCGATTACAAGGCTTGCGAGAGCAGTCGGACTACGACACCGCCGCCGTCTTCAGTAAGGCCTTGGCTGAAGAGGCCCTGGCCGAAACGCGAGCCTTTGTTGAGGCCATCAACCAACAACTCGACCTGAGTTAGGTCTTTCCCTGTTCAAACTTGACCAGTCTTTTTTCCAGGTAAACGACCTGGGCAAGAGGGTTGTCGTAATAAGGCTCGATCTCGTAAAACCCCAACTCTCGATAGAGATAGAGAGCGGCCTGGAGTCGCCCTAAAGTGTCCAAGCGCATCACCTGATAGTTCAAGCGACGAGCCTCCTCGAGGGCCGCCTGGGCCAATTTCCGGCCTAACCCAAGACCTCTGGCTCGAGGGGCTACATACATCCGTTTCATCTCGCAAACGGTAGGATACTCCAAAGCTCGAACGGCCACACACCCGACGAAATCCTCGTCTCGCCCCGCCAACAAAGCTACGCCTTGAGGGGGAGCGTAGATTTCGTCGATGTGGGCCAACTCTTGCTCGAAATTCTGAAAGCAGAGGTCTTCGCTCAACTCGTGAGCGTAGTCTCGGAAGAGATCGCGGGCCACCCGAAAATGGACTGGGGTGGAGGCGGGAGTCAAATCCATCCGAGGCGGCTCTTTTTGGTCATTTAACGTTCCTGTGACGGAAGCGAGTTACTCTGGCTTCTGTGAAATGAGCATTGGTTGGACCACCCCCGGGTAACCCCCGGGGGTTTTTTAATTGCGCAACCACACCGTCGACCTCAGGCTGGCGGTTTCCACTCGACTCGTACCATATCGCTGACGCTGCGCCGTTAACTGAGTGCGCACCGGCCGGTTTGGTCCCGGCACCGAACAGGTGAACAGGGTCACATCTCGAGCCACGGCTCTACCCTGGTCGAGATAAAGGGCCAAAGGACCGCTCGTACCGAAACTTTCGATTGGCCCGGGAGCGGATTCTTCGGGAGCCCCGGCAGGAAGAGGCACCTCGCGTCGCCTCAGTTCGCCCGATGCCGCGTCTAGCCAATAGAGAACGTAGCGTCGCCACAGGGGAGCCCCAGTGATCGACTCAAACGTCTGAGGTGCGGTATCGTCTACCGGGGTGAGAAAAGAGACCGCACTCCCTCCAGCCCCAACCGAGAAGCTGCTGTAGGTGCTCCGCCCCAGGTCCTTCTCCAGCCTGGCCGTGGCCACCTGAAGGTCTGCCAGCATCTCTGATCGGACACTTCCTTTAGCCCAGGCCGAAGCGCCCATCCTGTAGATAGCAAACATAGCAAAGGTAAGCAGCCCCAAGAGGGTCGCCGCTACCATCAACTCCACCAGGGTCAGCCCTCGCTGGCTAGACATCGACATAGGTCTGGAGGGTGACTTTCTGACCTTCTCCCCACCACACCTCGACGGTCACCGAAAGGAGCTCAGGACTCTTTTCGGAGAGCTCAACGACCAACCGAAACTCCCCCCCTGAAGTGGTCACTCCCGGATAAGGGTCGGGCGGAAAAGCGCCCGAGCGCGGGTCAGGGATGCGACCATCGAACTGACCAGAATTCGGCACAGAAGCTGGTGAGGCTTTGATCTCCTCGAGCAACTCGCGAGCGAGTTGGGTGGCCTCGGTGACCTGCTCGGCCTGAGATTGAAGACGAAGCCCAGAAACGAAGACAGCTAGAATCGAAAGCAAAGCGACCCCGAGTAGCCCGAGGGCGATCACCACTTCGAGCAGGCTCAGGCCGGCTAGTCTTCGAGCCATCCCTCTACGGTCAATTCGGTGATGGCTCCCTGCAAAGGATCCTCGTCCGAGAACAGTTCCTCGACAAAGACCAGCGAACTCCTTTGATTGAGATAGATGTCACCAGGCTGCACGTCGACGGCAGTGTCGTCCAGAGTAGCTCCCTCTTGGGAACCGTCGTCGTGGGCCACCAACATCCCGATGACGCTGACCTCGTTGTCGCTGTAAAAGGCCCCGTTGGTGTAGACCATCCCGAAGAAATAAGCTGTTCCGATCTGACCCTGGCCCAGAATTCGACTGCGGTTGAGGATTTCGGTCCAAGCTTCTGGCTCGTTCTGCCCAAAATCCATGGTCGCGTTGAACAAGCTGTGGGACCCGTAGGGACCGTCATGGACGTCTCGAGCGCCTGGCTGGCCGAAGGTTTCGTCGAGATAGTAGAGTCTCTCGCGCATAAACTCCAAAGAATCCCCCCCTGGTGGGAGCCCCTCGACGTAGGCTATCAGGTCGTGGAGGACGCCTTTATTGCCGTGGAGTTCGGAAAACTCCGGGAATCGAGAGTTAGCGAAATGGATGTTGTGGTTACCGAAATTAGAGGGGGTGAGTTTTACCCCTACGGCGTCCTGGAACTGCCCGAAAGTGGAGCCCGCCGAAGGACTGCCCGACGGCTCGAGGACCCGATCCTCATTCTCCAGGACCATCTTACGACTCAGTTCGACCACGGCTTGGGTTTCGTGCCAGTTATCCAACTGCTGCTGGTTCCCGGCCAGGACAGTATCCAGAAACTCGCTACCGTTAAATCCGGAAAGGTGAACGTGACCGTGGCTGTAGACAGCCACTTTGCGGTCTTTGAGGGACGTGACTTTAGCATCCCCAAAAAAGCGGGTCGTGCCGGTTGTATAGACCGCTCCGTCTCCGATGATGGATCCGTTGACCTTTAAGTTCCCTTCCACGAAGAGGTTGCCCCCCTCTAGGACGAGATCGCCCTGGACCTCCAGATTGCCACCGTGATAGTGGTCCCCTTGGGGTAACACCGGGTTCGTTCCGGCCAGGGTGACGTCAGGCCCTCGACGGGACTCGACTTCTCGCACAATGTCCACCGAAGGCGGAGCGATAGGCGCTGCTCCTGGCTCCACGGTGCCGACCTCAACCCTCGGGTCGTTGGGACCAGAGCCCAGTTGGATAGAACTAGCGGCCTGGTTGCGACTGCTAACCGTGCCGGTGACGAGGGCTGTGTCCTCAGCCTCACCCTGCCAGACGATCGACTCGGAAAGGGAATTGGTGTGAATCCCGGCCTCAACTTCTTCGAATCCGGTCAAAGTCTTGAGGCCCCTCACCGCGATGTCACCGTTGAGGTGCACCTTGCCCGAAGCCAGTAAGGCCTGCTGAGCTAACGGGGAGCTACCGCCGCGGACCAACACCTGAATTCGCCTGGTGGTGGTCCCGACCCGGCCGGTCACCACCAACAAAGCCGAACGAGGTGGAACCGTCGACGAGCCGAGATGGCTATCGACTGCGGCTGTTCCAGCCAGATTGTTGACCGATTCCCAGGGGTCTGGGTCGCCTTCTACAAACTCGAGAGTGTAGCTCCCCGGCCCCTTTTCCATCGGCTCCTGATCGAAGCCCTCTATCCAGGCGTTATCGGCCTCTAGGGCGTTTAGGGCCGCTTCCACACCCGCTTCAGCCACGTAGAGCGCTGCCGTCTTCTCCTGGAACTGCCGGGCCGTAAAACTCCTCTGTCGCGAAGCATAGATGAGAGAGAGAAGCATGATGGCTAAGACGGAGGTCATCAAAAGGACCGTGATTAGAGCGATGCCTCGAACTTTCAGCACGCCTGGATTATAGCACACTCTAAGGGAGACGGCCAAGGGCCCGAACCTGCATCTGGCGGATGAATTCCACCACCCCTTCGGAAGCCTGCTCGACCTCGGCATCCCGCCGTTCAGGCCTGGGCTGAAACGACTGAGCCGTTTCCATCACCAACCCCACCATTCCCAGGGAGTCCGCGTAGCTGGTCAACCCGCCACTGACCGGATAGAGTCCATCGTCAGGGAGAATCTCGTAGTCGACCTTTGGCATGGCCTCGTTCATCGCTTCACAGAGACTTTGATACTCCTCAGAACTCACTCCCTGAACCCCGCTGCCAGTCAGATACAGTTGACCTGAGCTGTGCACATCGAGCAAGCCGACCGCCTCTTTTTCCCGGTCTAGAAGAGCTTTGAGTACCTGAGCCTCAGGTTCGACAAGTGGGCCCTCTCCTCGATACGTGTCGAGGTCGGGGTTGTCGTTGGCTCCGATATCGTCGAGAGGAGAAGCCTGGGTGTCCCCTTTGATGCGATAGTAGTGGGGGAACTGCCGGTTCAGGTCGACTCCTTTGACTTCTTCGTTCTCATCCCGCCAGGTATTCTTTCGCCAGAGCGGATCGACCTCGCGAGAGTAGACGTAACCGTCGGGATTGGTATTGGGAAGCATCCAGATCTCCAAGGTATCCAGAACACCTTCAGCCGCTCCTGCCAGGATCTTCTCTGCGGCCGTGGCCACGACGTCGTTCGTGATCCATTCCCGAGCGTGAATGTTGCCGGTTACGATGACACTTGGCTTGGTTTGGGATTCGGGGCTATGAACATCTTTGGAGAGCCTGAGGGCTTTCAACGGTCTTCCTTCGGTGGACAGACCCAGATCCACAACCTCCACCTGGTCGGGATAACGCGCAGCCAGGGACTGCATCCTGATGAAAATCTCATCGAGGGAGGGATAGTCATCTCGATAGACCGAGGGTTGCCCGATCATGTGCTGGCGAATCTGAAGCAGAAAGTCTTCCCTGTTAAAGTCCGGGTCCTCTCCCACGAAAAGCTCATCGGCCTCGATCATCTCCTCCAAGGAGAGTCGGCCGTCTTTGTTGAGGTCGTAGTAGACCCCGAAAGCCATCGCCTTCTCTAGAATAGGGAACTCTTCATCTCCCACCTCCATGACGTAGGTGTCAAACTCAAAGCGAGGGATATGACCAACTTTGGCTTACTGGTGACCGGCTCTGGGAGGGTGAGAGAGAGCTTTGGTGAGTTGACCGGAATGGTGAACGAACATCGACCCACCTGCATTTCGTTTGATGGGTGCAGCCTAGTCAGTCAGGGTGACCTCTCTGTGTGCAACTCGTAAACGTTCAACCAAGAAGCACAGGGAGTTTCAGACTAGAATTCGCCTGGAGCTTTGAGTTCGAGAATCTGACGAACGGTGTCGGCGATCCCTTCGGCGTGGAGGGCAAATGGCTCGAGGGGTGCCGCGCTAGCTACGGCGTGTTCCCCAGGAGGGATCCCCAGGCAACGAACTCGGACCGGCTCAAAACGCTGCTGACCGAGCGCCTCCAACACGCTAGCCCCAAAACCACCGGTGATCAAATGCTCCTCGACCGTCACCAGAGTCTTACAGGCGGTGGCCTCCCGCAGCAGCTCGATGTCGAGGGGCATAGCGAAGCGCATGTCATAGACAGCCACCTCCACCCCCCAAGCTCGCATCGACTCGGCCGCCAGGACAGCCGGAAAAACCGTGCTGCCGATGGCCAAGATGGCCGCATCTCGGCCGCTGCGGAGACGACGGCCGCGCCCCACCTCAACGCCTCCACCCGAGATCCCGACCGAGGGTGCGGACGTAAATCTCAAGACAACGGTGCCTGGGTGACCGCGAGCGATATCCAAGAGGGAAGCAGCTTCCTCTTCGTCGGCCGGGCAGGCCACCACGGTTCCCGGCAGAGTCCGTAAGAAAGCCAGGTCGCGAACGGCCGCTGGGTGGTAGTAAGCTTCCCCGGCCTCGTCTTGAGAAGGGGTCAGACCCCCTTCGGCCACCACGATGGTGGCCGAGAAAGACCCGTATTCGAGCAGGCTCGGCATCAGCTCGGGCAGGCCTGAGGCGGGAACCACCAGCACGGGGGAAAAGCCTGCCAGAGTGGCCCCAACCGCCTGTTCCACCACCCCCCGAAGGGAACAAGCGACCAATCTTTCACCCAGCCGCTCCAGACTGTGAAGGGGGGCCTTTCGAGCCCAGAACATCAACTCTGAACGCGATTTGGCCAGTTCTTCAACGAATCGTTCCAGCACGTTGTCGACCAACAGTTGATTGGACCATCGTCGCGGCTTGGGTGGCGGGGCCA
>CAYRFU010000083.1:14869-21172 GCA_964423525.1 uncultured Burkholderiales bacterium
CCGCTGACAACCAGCAGACGAGTGCCACCATCCTCGAACTCTTCCTCGAGGGTCCTCTCGAGCCGTTCTGGTTTTCGTAGCTCGAACTGGCCGACCAGTCGCATGCCGGTTTGACGACAAAGCGCCTCGGGCTGAGAATCGCGGCTCTCCCGCCGGAGAGGGTTCCAGCCGGGTTGGGTCGGCTGAGATTTGCCCAACTCTAGACGGATGACCAGCAGGTTGAGGTTGCGTCGAGCAGCATCCTGCAAAAGCTCCAGAGTCTCGGCATTGGGAACCAACTCGAGCACCACCGTGAGCGGGAGTCGCAACCCCTCTACCCGTCGGGCTGCATACCAACCCAGAGAACGGGCCAGCATCTCGTATTGAGACACCGAAGAGAGGGCCAGGTCAGCCAGGGCTTGATGGGTATGGTCAGCCCGCTGATAAAAGTGCTCCCCCGCCGCACCACTCCAGGCCACCGGCCCGCCACCGCCCCGCTGGTCGAGAAGTCTCGAGAAGTCAGTGACGCAACGAGCTAGACGGACGGGGGGAGCCATCACAGGTCGCGCTCGAGAAGATAGGTGGCCAGAGTTCTTAGAGGAGTAGCTCCTTCACCGAACGACGTTAACGAGGTCAAGGCCTCGTCAACAGCCTCTCTGGCCAGCCGCTTTGACTCATCCAGGCCCAACAGAGCCGGATAACTCGCACCGTCCGGATCCTCACCGTAGTCGAGGATGTCGTCGGTGATCTGAAAAACTAAGCCGACCTTTTCACCGTAGGTCGTCAAAGCCGCCAGCTGGCTCTGATCGGCTCCACCCATAATCGCCCCGCAGCGCACCGCCCCTCGGATGAGAGCCCCTGTTTTAGCAGCATGGATGGCCTGCAGTCCGGCTTTGTCAACTTGCTGACGCTGACCGTCGAGGTCGATCACCTGGCCCCCGACCATCCCGTGGAGGCCGGAGGCGAAAGCCAGTTCCCGCACCACTCTCAGGCCAGCTTCCGCACCGACTCCTTCGGGCAGATCACAAGCCACCTCGAAAGCGAGCAGAGCCAATCCATCTCCGGCCAACAAAGCACCGTCCTCCCCATAAACCTTATGACAGGTGGGCTTGCCCCGTCTCTCGTCGTCATCGTCCATACAGGGAAGGTCATCGTGGGCCAGGCTAAAGCAGTGAATCAGCTCGAAGGCGCAACTAGCCGCCATCGCCACCTGGTGAGGAGCACCCAGGGCCTCGGCTGCCGCCAAAGAAAGAATGGGTCGAAACCTCTTCCCGCCGGGGAAGACGCAATAGCGCATCGACTCGCCGATGTGACCGAGGTAAGTCCCTCTTTCGGGAAGGTAGGCTTGTAAAGCCTGGTTAACCTCCTCGGCCCTTTCGCGCATATACTTCTTCAGGTCAAATTGGCTGACGGTTTTCACCACTGACGTCCCCTTCAACTTCCACGAATTCGAGATTCAGATCTTTGCGAGGAGAAGGGGCCTCGTTTCGTCCGACCAGCACCCTCACTCGGGCTTCCACTTCGGTCAGCTTCCGGTCACACACCTGGGAAAGGTGCATACCTTCCTCGAAAAGCTTCAGCGATTCTTCCAGGCCCAGACTGCCCCGCTCTAATTGCTCGACCACGGTCTTGAGCCGGGTGAGAGCCTCTTCGTAGGTCTGCTCACTCAAGAGACGCCTCCTCGGGATGGATGGCGGTGACCGAAGAGATCAGCCTGCCATCGGCCAGCCGCACTTCAAGAGTGTCCCCGAGGCTCCTGCCCAAAACAGACGAAATCGGCTTGCCCTCGGGGCTCAGGCAGATGGCGTAGCCGCGGTCGAGCACGGCTAGTGGGCTCAACACTTCGAGTTTCCCTTTAAGACCAGCCAGGTTGAGGCTTTGCTGACGCAGGCGTCCATCCAGGCTAGTGCTCAGACGTTGCCGGAAGCGGTGCAAATCCTCCCTCTTCCTTCCGTAAAGCTGTTGGGGATACCTCAAAGCGGGACTACGCCTGAGGCCTTCCAGTCGGTCTCTCTCGCGCCGAACACGCTCCACCAAAGCTCTCGGCAAACGAGCTTTGAACTCATCCAGGCGCAGCATCTCCGTTTCGACCAATCGAAACGGATAGAGAAGAGTGGGTGACTGGGAGAGCCTCTCGAGATACTGGCGATGGCGTTCGGTGAGACGGGTGAGGGCAGTGCGAAGACGTTGCCGGGACTGAACTAGCTCTTCTTTCATCTTGTGCCAGGGAGGAGCGATCATCTCGGCCGCAGCGGTGGGAGTCGGGGCTCGTTTGTCGGCAGCCAAATCGCACAGGGTCACATCGGTTTCGTGACCGACGGCACTCACGATCGGAACCGGACAGGCGGCCACAGCTCGCACCACCTGCTCGGAATTGAAGGCCAGCAGGTCCTCGAAAGAGCCTCCCCCACGTGCGATGATCACCAACTCGACCCGGTTGGCGATCAGGCCTAAGGCTCGCACCAACTCCCGGGGGGCCAGGTCACCCTGAACGCTGGCCGGGGCCAACTCAAGCTCAATGGCCGGGTTGCGGCGCCGAAGAGTGGTGGCGATGTCGTGCAAAACGGCCCCCTGGAGGGAGGTGACCACTCCGACCCGACGTGGGAACAGAGGCAGCGGTCGACGCCGCTGGGGGTCAAAAAGCCCTTCGGCGTGGAGTCGCATTTTGAGCCGCCCGAGAGCTTCATAAAGCTGACCTTTGCCGTCCGGGCGCAGGGCTTTGACGCGCAGCTGAAGGTCCCCCTTGGGGCCGTAGAGGTCCAGGGTTCCCGAGGCGATGACGGTGAGACCGTCGCTAGGACGGAAGCGCAGTCGGCGGGAGTCTGAGCTGAACATCACGCACCGAATCTGACAACGTCGGTCTTTAATGACGAAATAGAGATGGTCACTGGGAGAGAAGCTGAAGTTCGAGAGTTCTCCTTTGACCAGGACACTTTTGAGATCGGGATCGGCCTGAAAGGTCCCTCGAACTTTGCTCAGCAGTTCGGTGACTGTAAAGGTCGGGCGCAAGCTTAGGGGTTGGGCGTCTCAGGCTTCTCGACCGGTTTGTCCGCTTCTGCCGGCGGGGCAGATTCGGTCGGCAAGGCCGACCAAACGAGATGACCGTCAGGGCTCAACATTCCTAAGACCGGCTCCTCATCCTGGTTGAGACCCACCACAATTCGGGGCCTTCCTTCACTGTCGTAGAAGGCCATACCCTTAAGCCCTGGAGCTTTGGTGGAGTCGAGGCTGGGTAAGGTCCCGTTAATGCGATAGGCCACATGGGCCAGATGACCGTTGGGCGACAGGACAACAGCCGAGCGGGCCGTGCCCTGGTCAGCGAAAACCAAAGCGTTGGTGTGGACCGAGCTCTTCTCGAGGTAGACTCGTTGAGCCAGAAGGACGGCCAGGCCCAGAATCAGGACCAGCCCGACCGTCAGTTTTAACTTGAGCCCGTCGACCTGGTCTTGAAGGTCTTGCAGTAGGGACTCTGGTGTCGTTTCTTCAGGGGCGGTTTCGGTGACGGTTTCTTCGGCCATGACCCCCGGATTCGCCGCCCTCAACTCACCCCCTGCCGGGTGTTGCCCTAGCCAAAGGGGGTCCAGCGGTTAAGCGCTCCACTGCCGGCGGCGCCTAGGACCAAGGAACCCGGGAAGGGAACCAGCTCCATCGAAACTCGCTGGATGGTGGCGTGCCAGAGGGAGCGCCAGACATTCGCCTGGAAACCCGTCTTAAAAGCTTGTCCAAAACTCGGGCTGGGACCGCCCTCAGCTTTCTTGCTCACCGCCAGCATACCGTTGTAGACCCCTTTTACGCCAGCGTAAGCGACGGCTCCGGCAGCCAACGAAAGCAACCAGCCGGTGGCTGGGCCTCCAGGCATGTAAGGAGCGGCAGCGATCATCGCGAGTTGCATGCCCGCTCCTCCCAGAGCTGAGGCGATGGCGTTGGTGTTGGGATTTGATTCCAGATGGAAGGAAGGACGAGCGTAGGGGCTCTCGGTACCGGCCTCGATATGACCGAAGAGGTCCTGCTGCTTGTTCAACAACTCCGTGTTGGCATAAGCGTATTTGGAAGAAATCCGTTGACCTGCGTCAGCGTTGATATTATCGCCACTCTCGGCCAGAGCCTCCAGCAGCTTAGCCCCCATTTTAGCGGCGTTGCCTTCGTCGGCAGCCAGTTCTGGCAAACGCCGACCGAGCTTGGCCACGGCTAGTTCTGGGTTGTCTCCAATCCCCTCGGAAAGATCCTTGAAAGCGGCACTCAAGACATTGGCCACACTCTCGTCTTTGACGTAGGCCCCATCGGGGACGGCTGCCTGAACAGCCTTGGCATAAATGCGCTCACTGGCGGTGTCGGCACTCTTGACCAGTTCATCGATCAGGGCGGTCCCGAGGTTGCGGGTCTCGATAGGTTGGCGAGCGGCGCCGGCCACGGCCAGGCCGATCTCGCTCAAATTCTGGGTAACCGAGCCGCTCACCCCGTTAGCGAGCTGGGAAAAAGCGACCTGTTGCAGGGTGGAGAGGGTCGAAACGAAAGCCGAACGTCCGCTGGCCTGGTAGACGGCCCGCGTGATCACTCCCTCGGTGGGGGTAGCGGGGGAGTTCATCAGACTTTTCAAGACCTGGTAACCGGCTCGGTTGGTCTGAGCGCTGGCTCCGCTAGCGTGACGCTGGAGCATCCGCTCGGCCTCAGCATTAGGAGGTGCTTGGCCGGAGTCGACCGTCTCGGGAGCGGCAGCCGTCTCAAGACCCGGACTGGAAGCGACGAAGGTGCGGTTAGTGACGTTTGGCGTGGCTAATGAATGGACTAGCATGGGGTGTGGCCCTCTCTACAGAAAAATTCCTGAAAGACCGTAACCAGTCACCCTGAAAGTATGCTTACAGAGACGGAGGAGCGGCGCTTAACCAGGCAGGGCCACGGCGGGTGGGAGCAGCGAAGGTCGTGGTCAGATGGTCGCGGTCCCTGGCTTGCGGTCGAAAATCTGGAACCGATGTTAGAGTGCGGACATAAAATTCTGGGCATAGCCGGCGATCAAGCCGGCCCTATCGGTCCCGTTGACCGTCCTGCGGGCGTTGTGAAAATCGGTCTGACTTCCGTTGATGTAGTCGCCCAAGCCACGGCCGGTGAAAGTCCCCTTCATCATCCCTTCGACCAAAACTCGGGCCGCGACTCGAGGGTCTTTACAGGCATCGGGGTTATTGACCAGGTCGATCCCCAAGCGATTGGACCAATCTTGATAGTTTCGGCGGCCCGTAATCTGCACATAACCGCGGCCTTTGAAGCGCCTGCCGTCACCGGATTGGGTATTGCCGAGGTCGGAGCGCCCCTCGTAGGCTGAACCGCAAGCAAACTCTTCCATCGCCCCACCCGCGTTGGATTCGTGGACAGAAGTAGCCAAGATGTAGGCGATCTGGCCTTTGTTGGTGATACCCTGACGCTTGCACTCAGCCAGGATGTAGGGGAAGTGCTCTCGGGCCGCATCGCGACGGTCGGCAGGGACCTGGCTGAGGACGCCCTCAAGGTTGATGTTTCCGATGTCGCCAGCGGGGCCGCTGGGGGCACCGGTGAGGGGAGTTGGAGTTCCGCCTGCCATAAATGGCCCCTGATTAGGATAAAGAAGACTTTGGAGGTTAGCGTGGGAACCGGTCAGGTTGCCGATGCTGGACTGGCCCATGTGGCCCATGACGGCCTGCATCACTTGCATCATCTGCATCACCATGAAGATGCTGCTAATCATGTTGATGGCGCCGAAACCGCCCATCCCACCCATACAATGGAACATTGTTAGACCTCTCTCTCCTCCTCCTCAATCGTTATTCACGACCTCAAACCTTTGTCACCTGTTTGATGAGTTTCGTTTACTCGGTCAGGAAGGGGAGAGTTATTCGGAACTGCCCTGGACCCAAGAGGTGGTGCGAGTGGCCAACCTTTACCTCGAGCAAAAGCTTGGAGAGGACGCCCTGCGGCTGCGCCTGGAGCAGTTTTCCGAATATCACGACTACCTGACCCAGCAAGTGGCTTTTCTCAGGCCGTCCCCTTTGGAGAAAAAGGTCTTCGAGCAGCGCCAGGACGAGCTGGAAGAGGCCCTAGAAAGGCAGTGGCAAGGCATCGACCTGATGGCAGTCGGTCTCGAGGAGGACGCTCCTGAACATATCCTGGCCGGGTGCGAAGAGTTGATGGCGGCAGCCGACAGCTTGATAGAGTTCCAGGCTGCCCTGAGCGACGCTGACCAAAAGCCCCCAACCGTGCCTTGTATTCGCTGCGGCCTGGCCAACCAGGCCGACGCTCGCCTGTGCGGCGGCTGTGGTGCCGTCTTGCCGACCCTGGTTCGCCACCAGGCAGCCA
>CAYRFU010000084.1:0-21093 GCA_964423525.1 uncultured Burkholderiales bacterium
GAGGACGGCGGCTTGAGCCAGCGGGTGGTCGAAGCTGTTCAAGCCGGCACCCCCTTCTTAGGGATCTGCGTGGGTCTTCAAATCTTGTTGGAAGGCAGTGACGAGTCTCCTGACGCCCGTGGGCTCGGTTTGTTGAAAGGGCGAGTGGTCCGCTTCCAGGCCCGCAAGGTGCCCCAGATCGGGTGGAATCGAATCAAGGCTCGCCAGCCAGGCTGGCCAGACGGATTTGTCTACTTCGTCAATAGTTTCTACGCCGCGCCTGCCGACCCTCACGTAGTCTGGTATGAAGCCGATTTTTCGGGCTCTTTCTGCGCTGCTGTGCGTCAGGCTAACATCAGCGCCTTTCAGTTCCACCCGGAAAAGAGTGGAGAGTTCGGTCATCAACTTCTGCGCCGCTGGTTCGAGGAGGCGGCCTGATGCTTTGCCATCGTATCATTCCCTGCCTCGACGTGGCTGACGGCCGCACCGTCAAAGGAGTCAAATTCCAGAACCTTCGCGACATCGGCGACCCAGTGGAATTGGCCCAAGCCTACCAGGAACAGGGAGCTGACGAGTTGATGTTCTTGGATATCTCGGCCACCAACGAAGGGCGCACCACCATGGTGTCGGTGGTTGAACGCGTGGCTGACGTTTTGATGATTCCGTTCTCGGTGGGAGGAGGGGTCAGCCAGCTGGACCAGGTCAAAAGCTTGCTTCGGGCCGGGGCCGATAAGGTCTCGATCAATACGGCCGCCGTTCACCGACCCGAGCTGATCTCTGAGATCGCAACCGAATGTGGTTCCCAGTGCTGTGTGGTCGCCATCGACGCCCGGCGCCACGGACCAGGCTGGAGAGTGGTCACCCACGGAGGCCGGACCTCCACCGAGCTTGATGCGGTGGAATGGGGACAGAGAGCAGCCCGGTTGGGGGCCGGGGAGATTCTTTTGACCTCCTGGGATCAGGACGGGACTCGAGCGGGTTTCGAGCTTGAGCTCACGGCTGTCTTTCACGAGCTTTCCATACCGGTGATCGCCTCCGGGGGAGCCGGCGGGGTAGAGAGCTTCACCGAGGTCTTTCTGAAGGGAAAGGCCGATGCCGCTTTGGCGGCCAGTATCTTCCATGATGGAGATTGGACGGTGCGCGACTTGAAAGCCGCTATCGTCAACCAAGCTCCCTCGTTGCCGATGAGGTATCCATGCTGATCTGTAGTATCGACATAATAGATGGACAAGCCGTCCAGCTCAAACAAGGGAAGGAAAAGGTTCTCACTAGCTCAACCGATCCGGTTGACTTGGCTCGAGAGTTCAACCGCTACGGCGAGGTGGCGGTGATCGATCTGGACGCAGCTCTGGGTCAGGGCGACAACCTCGAGCTCGTGCGTCAAATCTGCCGAGTGGCGGATGTCCGGGTAGGGGGGGGCATCCGGAGTCTAGAGCGGGCCAAAGAATTGCTGCGAGCGGGTGCCCGTCAACTGATTATCGGCACAGCCGCTCAGCCCGAGTTTCTAAGAGAGCTGCCAGCTTCGCGCCTGATGGTGGCCATCGATCACGTGGCTGGCCAAGTGGTCGACCACGGCTGGACCAGCTCAACAGGGGTCGACGTGGTCACTCGGGCCGAGGAGGTGGCACCCTACTGCGGCGGTTATCTTTGCACGTTCGTCGAAGACGAGGGGTGCATGGAAGGTCTCAATCTTGAGGAGGTCCGTCGCCTTGGCCAGGCTCTCCCTCATCCGGTCACCTTCGCTGGCGGAGTAAGAGCTGGCTCGGAAGTGGCCGAAGTGTCTCGTCTTGGGCACGACGTTCAGGTCGGAATGGCTCTCTACACCGGGGCCTTAAAGCCCAGTCAAGTGGTGGCCGAGTGTCTCGATTTTGACAAGTGCCCCAAGATGCCAACCATCGTGACCGATCGGGCGGGCCAGGTTTTGATGCTGGCCTACTCGACGCCAGAGTCTCTCACCCAGGCGCTCGAGACGGGGCGCGGCATTTACTTCAGCCGCTCTCGAGAGCAGCTTTGGGAGAAAGGCAAAACCTCGGGGCATATTCAGGACCTTCTGTCTTGTCGTGCTGATTGCGACCGAGATACCCTCTTGTTCGTGGTCGAGCAGACGGGCGCAGCCTGCCACACCAATTCCTACAGCTGCTTCGGTGGCCACCAGACCCAACCGCGTTTTAGTGTGCGAGAGCTTTTCTCGATTTTAGGTTCCCGGCGGGAAAGCTCGCCAGAGGGCTCCTACACCGCCAAGCTTTTCGCCGATCGCAACCTGTTACAGCGAAAAATCATGGAGGAAGCTTTTGAGGTGGTGACCTACGCCGACCGACGCGAGTTGGTTTGGGAGCTGGCTGACGCCATTTATTTTTTGAGTGCTCTAGCTGTCGACGAGGGGATTTCTTGGGAGGAGATCGAGGCTGAGCTGGGAGGTCGTCACCGGTGATCCCAGTCTATTCTGGCCAGGAGGCTTTTGACTACATCGAGCGCCTGCATCACAATGAGGCCAATTCTCAAATCGAACAACGAGTCAGATCGATCATTTCCGATGTTCGCACTCGAGGAGATCTTGCTTTGAGGGAGTTGGCCCAGCGATTTGGCGACCCCGAGCCTCAAAAATTGACCGGTTCTGAGCTTCATTACGACCTGCCCCTGGCGACCCAGGAGCTGTTGCAGCGGGCGGCCGCCAATATCGGACGATTCGCCGAGGCGGTGGCTGCTTCGGTGGCAACCGTCAGGGTGGAGGGGGAGCAAGTGGTGGCCGGGATGAGAATGTGTCCAGTTGACAGCGTGGCCTGCTACGCACCGGGTGGACGTCACCCTTTACCCTCCACCGTCTTGATGGCCGGGCTCTCGGCCAGGGCTGCTGGGGTTGGCTCGGTGGTCTTGTTCTGTCCCTCCCCTCATCCCGCCGTTCTCTACGCTGCCCAGCTTATTCAGGCTGAAGCTGTCTATCTTTGTGGGGGCGCCCAGGCGGTGGCGGCGGCCGCTTTCGGCACCGAGATGGTTTCTAAAGTCGACCTGGTGGTGGGACCCGGCAACGCCTATGTGACCGAGGCCAAGCGCCAGCTTCAGGGCACCATCGGTATCGATATGCTGGCGGGTCCGAGCGAAGTCACCATCTTGGCCGACGAGCAAGCCAACCCACGCTGGGTGGCCCTCGACCTTTTAGCCCAGGCCGAGCACGACCCCCTGGCCCGGGTCTGTCTCGTGACCTGGAGTGAGCAGCTGGCTTGGCAAGTTCAGAAGGCTTTGGCGGCTCTTCCGGCGGAGGTGCCGTGTCCTGATTTCATCGAAGAATCGCTAGGGGGAAGCGGACTCTTGGTCTTCGGCTCCGTCGATCAGGCACTCGAGGCCGTCAACCAGTTGGCCTCCGAGCACCTCCAGCTAGCTACCGCAGAACCTGAGCGCTATCGCGACAGAATTCGCCATTACGGTGGGCTCTTTCTCGGCTATCGCGCCACGGTGCCGTTCGGGGATTATATGGCCGGACCGAATCACACTTTGCCTACGGGAGGGACGGCCCGCTTTTCGGCCGGCCTTTCCCCTCTGACTTTTTTGCGTCCTCAGTGCTGGATGACCACCACCGACCAGCTCGGCTCGCTGGCCGCGGACACAGCCAGCTTCGCCGAGCTAGAAGGCCTTTACGCCCACGCCGCGGCCGCCCGGGCGCGGCTCTAGCTGGCCCGTTTTAGGGCGTGGAGCCCGCGAGGGGTGTTCACTCGAGTTATGGTTCTTTCCAGGTGGTCTTCTCGCACCCGCCAGTATTCGATTTTCCCGTCGGATTGGCCCCTGTCGTGGTAGATGGCGACAGCGATGGCGTCGCCATCCTGATCAAAGCAAGCGTCCTCAGCAAGCATGCCTTCAAAGCCTTTTTGGTTGAGCACCTTCGTTTGTCCACTGTCTGGATCGAACTCCAGCAGAGTCAGGGAGTTCATGGCCGTTCCCGGCAGCCAACTGAACGGCAGATAGCTCTGTGTCGCTCTAAGATCGAGGAACTAGAAGTGGCGATTCATGAGATGAGACAGACGCAAGCCTATCTTCGGGAAAAGATCGTCTTAGTGGAAGCTGAGACTCAGTCTGGTATGGGAAAGGCTTGACCGTCGAGACGGAAGGGAGCCAGGGACGACTCTTCATAGCCCGACTCTAGGCGCGGACCCACGGCCAACCTTAGCACAACAAAAACAGCAGAGCGGCCAGGCCGCTCTGCCATCTTTCGGACAACCGGGTTTAGGCTCGGATATACTGGTCCATGGCGTTGAACGCCTTGTCGGCGGCTTTCGCTTTGTTGGTGGTAACGTCTTGGGTGATTTCGAAAATTTTGGTCTGGGTGTCGGTCATGATCTTCCAACGCTGGGTGCGCTGCTTCTGAGCATCTGCCGCCACCTGGGTGTAGATGGTTTGGGCTTGTTGTAGGTCAGTCGCCTGCATCTGTAAGAGTGATGCCTGGCTTGCTTGGTTAAACTGACCTCCGCCTACTGCTCCTCCCATAATTCCAGTCCTCCTTCGCTAAGTTGTCCGCATATGAGATTCGTGGCTCAGGATGAGCTCCGTCGATACGCATGCTGCAAACTTCCACAACCATACCGCATCCATGTTGACAAATCCTCGGGATTCGGGCCGAAAATGTTACAATTTTGATCTTTTTTTCGCGCCTTGAGCGAGATAGGAAAGCCGCAAAAGCCTTCGAAGCCTTTTGGAATGCGGGTTTGGCTGATCAAGGACGGGGAACATCTTCCGCTACAGCGAGGGGCCAGACCTCAGCGAGTTTGGTTGCTGGCGCGCCAACTGGCTGAACGAGGTCACCATGTCACCTGGTGGTCGAGTAATCACTCTCACCAGCTCAAGCGTCAGCTCACAGAGGGAGACCATCAGGAGTTGATCGAACCAAGGTTCCAGCTGAAACTCCTCGAGGTAGGCGGTTACCAGCGAACCATCTCCTGGCAACGGTTGATCCATCACTGGCGTTTAGCCTATCGTCTGGAAAAGAGCTTCCCGACCGAGAGGCCACCCGACATCATCCTCTGTTGCTATCCCATCATCGAGGTGGCCCTGGTCGCCCAACGGTACGCCGAGCCAAGAAAGATTCCCCTGATTCTCGACATTCGAGACGATTGGCCCGACGTGTTGCTCCGCCGAGTGCCTCGCTCCACCAAGCCACTCGCCTGGTTGATCACCTGGCCCCATCGACTCCTGGGAGCTTCTCTCTTTCGCCGGGCCAGCGCTTTGACGGCCATCTCAGATGGTCTGCTCGGGTGGGGGGTGAAGTTGGCTCGTCGCCGCTACGAACCTTTGGATAGGACCTTCTACCACGGATTCAATCGCCTTCCTCAGGGCCCACTTCCGCCTCAGTCCAAGCTGCCAAAACTCCTAGCTCGGTTGCAGGGAAAGACGGTTTTCCTTTTTGCCGGGACATTCGGCCACTCCTATGAACTCGACCTGGTGCTGCGGGCTGCTGTCCAATTGGCCGACCCGCAGCCTGACATTCATTTTGTGCTAGCCGGTGAGGGAGCCACCTTCGAACACTGTCGTGCGAGGGGTCAGACGTTACCGAACGTGAGTCTGCCAGGCTGGTTAGAGCAGAGCGAACTGACCGAACTGTATCGCCATTGTCAGGTGGGGATTTTGCCCTGGGGCGACGGTCTTCGAGACGCTATGCCTAATAAGCCGTTCGAATACATGGCTTCCGGTCTTCCGGTGCTCTCCTCTTGTCTGGGAGAGATGGAGGAACTGTTGAGCCGGACCAGGGCAGGGCTCCACTATCAACCGGGAGACCTGGGTTCGTTGGTTTCGGCGGTGACTCGCCTTCACCAGGAGCCAGAGTGGCGCCAGGAACTAGCCTCTCGGGCCCTGACGCTTTATGAAGAGAACTACGAGGCCAGTCGGGTCTATAGTGACTTCTCGACGCATTTAGAGGAAGTCGCGCACAGTTCGACAGGAAGACCGTTCCGTGGACCGTGACACGGCCAGAAAACTGGTTTTGATCCTGCTTTGCTCGATCCCCCCACGACTCTTCTATTTCACCTCCGAGTTTGTCCGGTCTGAAGAGTGGGGCTTGGCTCAGTTCTCGGTGTTTGCCAAGAGCTATCACAAGTTTGGCCTACTAGCCACCAAATTGTTGCCGACCATTGGGATGGTTCACGGCGAAGCTGTCTCCTACGCTAACCACCCACCCGGGGCCTCGCTTCTTTTGGGGGTCTGGACGGCCTTGTTTGGCCATCAGGAGTACAGTGCTCGCTTGCTGGCCCTGCTGATTTCTTTGCTCACAACGGTCGTGATTTGCTACCTCGGTAGTGAGATTTTTCGTCCTCGAGTGGGTTTGTTGGCCGCTTTCTTGCACGCCTTTATGCCGCTTTCGGTCTATCTGGGTCGAACCTACAGTTTAGAACCGCTCAACCAGCTGCTAACGCTGGTTGGCCTCCTCTATGGCTGGCGCTACTTTCGAGAAGGTCGAGGACGCGAGCTGGCTCTCGCGACCGTCTTCTTTTTTTTGGGGTCGTTGGCCGATTACTACACGGTTTATTTGACTCCCTACCTGGTCCTGTTAGCCCTGCTGGTGCCTGAACGTCGCAAAGGGTTCCTGCTGTTGGGTTTGGCTCCGGTTTTGGCGATCGGATCCTATGTCGTCTTCGTCAGTCTGGTGGGAGCTCTCGACCATGTCCGAGGCGGAGCCTCTGACCGCCTGGGCCGGATCGCTTACTTCTGGACTTGGAACTATCAGCTGACCATCGCTCGCCGGCTTTTCTGGTTCTCGGGGATTCTCCCCTTGGGCTTGGCCATTCTGGCGCCAGTGAAGGGATGGGCTCGCTCGGGTTTTTGGGAACGGGACCAGAAGATCTGGCTAGGCTTGATGTTTTGTCTGCCGTTCTTCGACTGGTTGGTGTTGAGCGAAGCGTTGGCCGTCCACCCCTATCGGGTTCTCTACTTCTTAGTGCCGATCGCGCTGTTGGCCGCCAGGGTCTTGGACGAGTGGCGCTACAGGGCCATTTTCCTAGGACTGTTTTTGCTTCTCTCGTTTCCCACCCTCAACGATCTCTATCGGCCCCTTTATCGAGACGATCCCGCTACAGCCCGTCAGATCCGTCAGTTGACCAGCGACCGGGATATCCTGATCGGGCTGCCTTCCCATATGTCTTACTACATCGACAGGCCCGCTATGGTGCCCTATAACTACACCTGGAAGTATGGGAATGTCCCCGCTGAGGAGGTCTTTGCGAAGCTTCATCGTTTCGCTCGTCCCGGACCCTACGATCGCATCGTGCTTTTTACCCAGTTTTTGAATCGGCATCGGCCTATCGAGTGGTGGCGAGCTTTTGAGGGAGTGGAAGGGCTCAAGAGAACGACCGAGCCAGGAGTTGACCCTCAGGTATGGGAGTTTGAATCAACGCCGCAGTAGTTCGCTCTGGGGTGGGGCTTGAGGAGGCCGAGCGATGCGAAGGTGATGCCAGGCCGAGAGGACGGCGAGGCCCCAAAGTTCAAAGCCCAAAGACCGGCGTTTCTCCAGGTGCTGCTGGACTGATCGCTGGACTTGGTCGACCTGGATGAACTCCAAATCAGCCAGCGCCGAGGGGGTCAGAAAGCTCCTTAGTTGGGCGGCGTGAGGGCCACGAATCCAGCTGTGAATCGGGATGCTGAAGCCCTGCTTGGGGCGATCCGCGATAGCTGGCCCAAAGGTCTGGCGGGCCGCCTCCCGGAGAAGATACTTGAGGTGGAGGCCGTGTCTTAGCTTCAGCCAGGAAGGGAGGGCCAGGGCCCACTCGGCCAGCTGGTGTTCCAGGAAGGGAGCCCGCGTCTCAAGACCCCAGGTCATACTCATCCGATCGGCCTTGGTCAAGATATCGTTGGGTAGATAGTTGTCCAGGTCCATGTGCTGAAGCTCGTGCAGGCGGCCCCCGAAGCGTGAGGGAGCAACTCGCTCTAAGACTGTTTCGACTTGATGGGCAAGAAACGGCTGGACTAACTGGGCCGCCTGGCGAGGGGACCAGGAGCCGTTCCAGGTGTAGTGAGCGAGGCGGGTCGCCAGAGGGGCCGCCCTCAGAAAACGGCGGAGTTTAAAAGAGAAAGTGACCTTCTCCTCGCTGGTCGGCAGGCGTTCCCCGATACCGGCCAGCCACTTCTTTAGGAAGGACGGCCAGGGTTGGACGAACCAGTAGTGGAGGAGGCTAGCTTGATAGGTGAGGTAGCCACCGAAAAGTTCATCTCCTCCGTCTCCTCCGAGAACGACTTTGTCCTGGCTGCCGGCCAATTGGGCCACCCGCCGGTAAGCCAGAGCCGAGGAGTCGGCCAGGGGATCGTCAGCGTGATCGACCAGGTCGAGAAACTCGGCCATGGACTCTGGGCCCAGCCGGATCGACTCCATCTCCAGTCCTAGTCTCTGGCAAACCTCTTGAGCGTAGGGCTTCTCGCTGTAACTGGTTTGGCCGAAATCGAGCACGTAGGCCCGGCTCAGGCGGCCTTGTCGACAGGCAGATTCGGCTACCAGAGAGGAGTCGATCCCCCCCGAGAGGAGCAGGCCGACGGGTACGTCGCTGCGCAGGGTGAGTCCTACGGCCCGGTCGAATCGTCGCCGGAACTCTTTCATCGGTTCGGGCTCGTGCCTGACGGGTTGGCTGGGAGGGTTCCAGTAGCGGTGCAGACGTCTTTCTCGCCGGCTCAAGGTCAGAGAGTGGGCGGGCGGGAGCCGCTTCACGCCCTCCATAAGGGTGGCCGAGCCGGGCACAAAGTTGAGGGTCAAAAAGCCGGCTAAAGCCTCCCGGTCGAGCCGCCTGGGAAGGTCGGGCAGAAAAGTGAGGGGTTTGAGTTCGGAGGAGAAAGCCACATAGTCGGGACCTTGCCACACAAAGAGCGGTTTCTCACCAAATCGGTCTCGGGCCAGAAAGAGGGTCTCTCGTTGCTGGTCGGCGATGGCGAAAGAGAACATCCCCGTTAGCCGGGTCGGCAGTTGCTCCCGCCACAGCCGATAGCCGTGGAGCAACACTTCGGTATCGCTGTTGGTTTGGAAGACCGCGCCTTCTTTTTCAAGCTCATCGCGCAACTCAAGGTAGTTATAAATCTCGCCGTTGTAGGTCACCACCAACGGGCCGCTGACCATCGGTTGACCCCCGCCGGATAGGTCGATAATCGACAGTCTTCGATGACCCAAAAAGAATGGGCCTTGAGCCCACCAGGCCCCTTCGTCAGGGCCCCGATGGTAGAGAGAATTGATCATCGCTGGCCACACCGACTGATGGGGAGCCGATGTCTGGAAAGCGAACAAACCAACAATCCCGCACATCGGGCCCCGCTTCGACTCGGGCGAAGGCCTCCCTTCGGATGGGGGAGGGCCGGCCCCGTCGGCACCAGAAAGCTCCAGGGTGGCAAACGACTCCCTTTATTTCGAGCAGCTAGGAGAGCAGTGGGAGCTGGTCTCTGACTACGATCTCCAACAAAGGCTTCGACTGCTTTTCGAAGAGCTACTCCCGTCGCAGGACGACCTCCAAGTTCTGGAGGTGGGGTGCGGAGTCGGTTACGTCTCGGGCCGGTTGATCCAACGTTACCCGGACCTGACGGTCAGCGATATCTCACCCGTTTTGACAGGCCAGGTCAGTCAAGAGCTAGGTTGTGCCGAGCGGGCTGGAGACTGTTGCGACTTTGAGCCCGACCCGACCTTCGATCTGGTGGTCAGCTCGGAAGTGATCGAACACGCCCGCGACCCCTTCCTGGCGGTGCAGGGGATGGCCAATCTTCTCAAACCAGGGGGGCTGGTGATCCTAGTGACTGCAGCAGGTGAGTTTGCTGGGGTCTGGGGGCTTGGTGGTCAGAAGGGAGGTCAGAATGCGACTGCCCTCTTCATCGTGAACGAACTGTGTGCCAACGGTGCTGATGGCGACATTGGCAGCCCCGCCCGGGCAACAGGTCATAAGCTGACTCTCCACTGCTTTGATAGCTTCAAGACCGGTGCAGTGGGCTCCCAGGAAGAAGGCGACTCCTTTGTCACCCACCTGCTCGGCCGTCCACTCGATGTTTTCTCGGTCCAATCGAAAGAGGTGCATCCCGCCTAGTAGGGCGTGAAGGTTATCCTGACCGCATTCCTCCACGTAGTTCATGATGTTCACGACCCCGGCGTGACCGCAGCCGGTCAGAATCACCTGGCCTTCTCGGGTGTTGATCACTAGAGCTTGACTCTCGGGGATGGTGTCGGGCTCTTCTTTACCAGTAAAGGGGTTCTGGATCGGGATTTCGTCGCTCCAGTTCCTTTCCCCAGTGGTGCGCGGGACTTTGCCGGTCAGCCAGAGGCCGGGGTGTAAATTGCGAGGACGCTCTCCCACCACCTCAAACTCTCCGCCCCATTCGCGATAGATATCTTTCTCCATCACCATGACGTTGTCTTCTCCACCCCCGGGAACGGGGCGAGGGTAGAAGATCTCGTTGGAGCCGACCCAGGCGGTCGCGAAGCTTTCTTCGCCCCATTCCAGTAAGCCGTGGCGGCGTAGAGGAGCAAGACCCATCACATGGTCTTGATGATTGTGGCTGAGGACGACATCGGTCACTCCTTCCAAGCTGAGAGGCCTACCGAGCAGATCGAGGGTCTGTTTTTTATCCCACTCTGTGATGACCCGGCGGTGACCCTCAGGGTTGGGACTGGACCAGATCTTCTTCTTGGGGGCGGCCAGGGTCTCGGTGTTCTCGAGAGTCGTATGGGCCTGGGCTCCGGTGTCAAAGAGGATTTTGTGATAGTGGCCGTCGGCGTCAATCAGTTCTACCAGGGCGCCGAATCCCCACTCTCCTTCCGTCCATCGGTCAACGATCATATCGGACACGACCGTGATCTGACAGGCCTGGACGGGACGAGTGTCGAGGGGCGCGACTTGAGGCAAGACCTCTTTGATAGGTGCTGTGGGGCTTGATTCGAAGCGGTCGAGTTCGGCGCTCCTCTCGGCAGGCGCCGAGTTCTGAATGAACCCACGACGGGTCCCAACGGGGGAGATTCTCACTACTACTCCTCGGAGTCCTTACCTCATTTTTGTAGCCGACTACGACCATAGCCGTGTTACAGAGCGACGACCTCAGGTTACATTCTCGCCAGGTCTTGAAGGCAGAAGACCGAAGAGGTCGCGATGGCTAGAAACAAAGGTCAAAGAAGCCCCCTCCAGGGCGGCAAGAGAGGTAAACCTCTCCGGGCTGAGGAGGAAAGCACGCCTCCAGACTATGAGCTTCCTCTGGAGGATCCGCCAGCCAAGGAGGTGGCCAAAGGGTTTCGGCCGGATCACTTCGTCCTCACCTTGCGGGCTCACCCCGAGCCGGTAGTCGAGATCTTCCTCGACCAGCTTCCAGCCTACAAAGGGAAAGAGGACGCCTGTTTTGTCTTCATGATTTCGCGGGGCCGGAAATATCTTTACTACAAAGTCCCCTTCGATAAAGTGGTGCCGATGCTCCACTGGGTTCCGCTGAGCAAAGAAAAGCGGCCTCGTTGGCGCCTCCACCTGGTCCCTTCCCGCCATCGGCTGGTCGGTCGCAACGGGCCACGAGTCGAGAATGTCGACCTCACCCCTTACTTTTGCCAAGCCGATTAAGGACATCCACCTCCTGTCTCAACCAGCCTCCTTCCAATCGGTGCGAGACACAGAAGCAGGGTCCTTTCGCGGGTCAACAAATTTAGTAGCGTGAAGCTTCCGATCGGCTTGCCTCAAGGTAGGAGAAGGAGGGTCGTGCTGGCTTTGCTGGCAACACTAGGGCTGGGGTTGGTGACTTTTGTTGGCGTCAACGTTCACGTGCACAGAGTTGGCCGTGCCGCCATCGTCTCACCTGACAAGACCCCAGAGGCCCAGGCGATTCTTGTCCTGGGCGCCTACGTTTATGAGGGTGGAGCGGTCTCGGGTGTGCTGCGGGATCGCCTCCTCATGGGGCTTCAACTATATCAACAGGGCGTTGCCCCCAAGATTATTGTGAGCGGGGACCATGGCCAGAGAGACTACGACGAAGTCAACGCCATGCGAGAGTTCCTAGAGCAGCGTGGTGTGCCGCCTGAGGATGTCTTTTTGGACCACGCCGGCTTTGACACCTACGACTCGATGATTCGAGCTCGTGACGTTTTTCTGGTCGACTCGTTGGTGGTGGTCACTCAGGAATTTCATTTGATTCGGGCCTTGTATATCGCTCGTTCTCTGGGCTTAAACGCCGTCGGAGTGGCGAGCGACCTTTCGGTTTATCCGTCGGAGTCCTATCTTCGAAAGCGAGAGTTGTTAGCCAGGATCAAAGCCTTCCTTGAGGTCAATCTGGAGCGCCAGCCGGTCTATGGAGGAGCTCCGATCCCGATCAGGGGCGATGGCCGCCAGACCCACGACGAAAGTCGGTGACCTTTGGTCGGCTGCGCTCGACCAATTGGAGCGCGTGGAGAATCTGAACCGGCCTCTCAGCGGGGCGCTATCGCGCGCCTGCCTTGACCCGCCGGCCAGACTGTTGGTCTGGCCGGAGGGTGGGTACCCCTAATGGAGTCCGAGGCTCGAACTCTCGCGCGCGGCGAAACGTTCAGCGTCAGCCCTGAACTTGGCCGCTCGGCTCATAGGGCCGAATCTGTGCCGTCGAGGCTCCTTGCCTCCGGGAGGCTCACCAGGGCCTATCACTCGGGGGTCGTTGGGATTGATCGGTTGGCCCGGACCAACGGGGTCCAGGGTTTCTATGGGGCCCAGACCGGGTGGAAGCTTGCCATCACAAACTCCGATAGTGTTATCGGGCCTTCTCGGCCCGACAGGACCGATGATGACCAAGTCTTCCCTCCGAAAATCAGGGCCCTCGCCGTCGTGCTTCTGGGGGGGATGGGCTTCGGATGGACGGCGGGTGGTGCCGATGGACTGATGAATATAACAGTTGTGGATTGCCATTTCAGGTGGACCTGCTTTCGTGTGATGAGTTACCCGGAGCTTACTTCAGCCTGGTGTGGATTTTGTGTGGCTGACATCAGTCGAATCTCCTGAGCTCCCAGCATTCCAAGCATCTTTCAATAATCGACTCGAGCCAGGGAAGCAGGTCGACAGGATAAGGCCGGCTGAGATCGTCGAAACAACTAAACCGCTCAACCAAGCCGTCCTGGTAGACGTAGGTCTCGCTGTGGCCGCCAGCGTCTACAATCTCTCCTTCACACCACCCCTCGGGCAGAGGGTCGTTGTTGGCTTGATAGATTGCATGGGTGCGTTCTCGGTCAAGAGAAAGCTGAGAGAGGCCGTGCCGGTCAGAAAGAAAACGGAGGCTCCCGTCCTCGAAGAAGCGTGCGTGGTAAGGGGCATCCGGAGACAAGTATCTTTTGTCGGGAAGCCTGGGGAGCAGTTCTTCCAGACCCACGAGGGTTTTACCCACCAGACGAATCTGACGCTCGGGATGGAGGACAACCCAGCTTTGAAGGCCAGGATGCCATTCGATGGCCAGAATCTCAGAGTCAAAGGACGCTCCCCAGGTCCCGAAGGCGCTGGCGATTTTGGCAGAGGTTGACACCTTCTTTCGCAGCCTACCTCATCAGTGGCGGCGGCCGCTACTCCACACCCGCCAAATCAAGTCACCCCTCCGACAGTCGTCGATTAAGGCCGCTCGACAGCCGCATGCCCAAACCGCTCACCGCTAGGGGGAGCAGGATTTACCTTTCGACCAGTGCCTCAATGAAGTCCTCGAGCGTTTCAGCTTGGGCCGCGAGTAACGACAGTCGACTTAGCTTTTCGGTCTCTTCTTCAGACTCCACGGCGGCAACGATTGAGGCTGGGACTTCACCGAACCGAGCAGAAAGGATCTGTCTGATGGTCTCCCTTTTGCCTGTTATGAGACCTTCTAAGCGACCCCTTTCGAGGCCCTGTTCGAGGCCGATCGAGCGCCCCCGTTCGAGCCCCTGTTCAAGCCCGATCGAACGGCCCTGTTCGAGACCCTGTTCGAGACCCTGTTCAAGACCGATCGAGCGGCCCTGTTCAAGGCCCTGCTCGAGGCCGATCGAGCGGCCTCGCTCGAGACCCTTCTGAAGGCCTCTCTCCATGAATTTCTTTTCCCAGCTGGTAAGATAGGGCATCTTCTTCTCCTTAAAGAGTATTTCCAGTCGCAGTAGGAAGAGTTCCTCCTGATCTTGTGATTGATGAAGGATCCAGTCGATAAAGCGGAGCAAATACTGGACCGTTTTGCCATCGAAGCCGTTTTCCAGTAGCTGTCGCATGAGATGAATCTTGAGTTCCCCACGGGCGGCGGAGTGGGCAGGATGCTCTCGGCTATGCAGATGAGCCGCGATGACGGGACCAAACGGATTACGAGAACGCTCGAGCTGTTCGAGGTCAGGGCGGAGGCTTTCAAGCTTGAAAGCGGGGAAGCGCAAAGTGCATTCACAACCCCACGTCTCGTGTTGGTAAATCCGTGGGTGCCAACTTAACCGGTCGTCGCCCAAGATCGCGAGACTACAAATCGGCATCTCGTATCTGTCGAAAAGCCTATAGTGATAGATGAACATTCGCTTTTCAAACTCAGGATCTGGCTGGGATTGGACCTCGAGGTGGATGAGTATCAGGTCGGCCTGCCCGTCTTTGCGGGTAACCTGGTAGAGAGAGTCGATAGTCCGGGCGCCGGTTCTAGAGCCAGCTTTGAGCGGGGGAAGCTCTTTGCCTAGAGATCGATGTCGAACGGACCAGTCGATATCGGCCCAGATTTTGGGAAAAAGTAACCGGAGCAGTGAGGGGAGGAAGCGGTCGAGCGCTTCTTTCCAAGGGGAGTCGTAATCGTGCGCCATCGGAGAACCTCCTCGGCGGTGGCCTGTGAGCCTGGTGTCACTAGCCTGATAGAAAAGTCTTCAACAAGACGAGCGCGACTTCCCTCCACATCCTAAAAAGAAATAGCCCCGGCTTTGTCGCCGGGACTATGCGGACGCGTCTTGAGGAGGTCGCGTCTCGCGTGCTCATCGTTCATTCAACCCATGGTCATTATAGCGGGCCGAACCGTGGTCGGTGTCATTTTCGGGTGAAGCGTCCAATTCTTGAGGTGGGTGCACCGTGGTTGAGGGTCAGGGGCCAGGCGCTGTGGTGACTCGTCAGGAGACTTCCAGGCTGACACTTCCTGACAGCCTGGTTGGCTAGGATGGTCTTATCAGAAAGAGAGGACGAAACAGAGTGAGACCCCTGACAGATTGTGACACGGGGACCTGGCTGCGCCTCGAGAAGAGCCTGGTTTGGGCCGAAAAAAATCAGATATGAATCGGGAGCCTAGAGACCGCCTTTATCGTCTCATTCGCATCCATCAGATGCTCTTGCGACGCACGCCCGGTCTAACGGCCAGGCTGATGGCTGAGAGGTTCGGTGTCGATACCCGCACCATCCGCCGTGACCTCAAGTTGCTGCGCGAGAGTTTGGGCGCTCCCATCGAGTTTGAACGAGATAAGGGGCTCTACCGTTATCGTGAGCCTTTTCAGATGCTGCCCGAGCTTTTTCTAAACGACCGAGAGGTCCACATCTTATTGGCTTACCGCTCACTTCATCAGGGGGTTGGACCGGTCAGAAAGATGCTCGACCGGTTGCTTCGAGGCGTGGCCCGGGTTGAGCCAACGACCGTGTCCTACTGGCGAGATCGGCTCTTGCGCGAAGTGACCGTCGAGCCGCCCGAGCCGTCTTGAGCGTTTTAGGCACGGCTGAGCAGTTCAGGTGGGATGTGGTCCGGCAGCTGAGCCGCTGGTGTGTGGCCCCCTTTGAGAACCTGGTTGAGGCCTTCAGTCAGGAAGGTCTCGACGGTTTCCGAGAACTCGTGGTAAGAGCCCTGGTCGATCGGGGTAAAGCCGTGGGCTAAAATGGAGCTGTTTCGGGCTTGGAGCGCATTGAGGATTCGTCCTCGGGTGTCTTGAAAAAGGGCGCCCAGAGGATCATCGGGCAGTGCGGCCAGCAGGTCGTAGCTTTTAAACAAGCCCGCTTTGGCGACCCCCTCCTCAAAGTCAAGTTGACTCACGAACTCGGCCGGCACTTGCTCCTGGCGAATGGCCCCTGTTTGGATGCTGTAACGAGACGAGAGACGCAGCTGAGCCATCAGTTCCAAGGCGCGATACAGTCTTCCCACGGCGTCGTCGTAGCGGGCTTGAGAAGCTCGCCGAGCGGCGTTGAGCAAGAGATCTTCGAGAATTTCATAGCCGTGCAGGTTTTTGGTGCGCGACTGGAACTCAAAGGTCTCATCGAGAGCGCTTCGGCTGGCAGCGACGTTCTGCAGAAACCTGAACTGGTCGCGCACGACGGGGTAGCGAACAGAGAGTTGAAGAAGCTCGATGGCCGCGAGATGGTCGAACCGATCCCAGGCATCAAGACCTCGAATCCAGTTGGCCAGGCGCTTGATAACAGTTCTTTGTTCGCGGGCCACATTGGCCGACTGAAGCGTTGCGTTCAGTTCCTGGTTGGCGGCGGCATAATCGTAAGATGATAGAAGCCTCGGGAGCGTCTTGCTCAAAAGGCGCTCGATCTGAATCGAGGTGGTGGGCGCGCTTTCCGTCAGCGAGCCGCGGGTCACTTTGATGAGATTGTCGCGGGGCCCCGACGTTAAGACCAACTGAGCTCCGTAATCGAGGGCCGCAGAAGCCAGGGCGACCGACATCGTCTTCGTGCCTCCGGTATAGTCGGCCGTCACATCGTAACCTTCCTCAGCGAGTTCGGCCAGCAGCGGGGCCAAAGCCAGGTAGCACGACTCCAGGTCGTCGGGTTCTTCCACGACGATAAGGTCTCGGTCGCTGTTGAAATCTCGTAAGCGCAACTGGCTAACAATACTGGGCAGGCTCTCTACCACCTGGCCGTTCTTACGGATTTCACACGGCTTTCCGGGCCCATCCACCGTCTTTCGACTTCGGGCCGAACAGAAAAAGATCGAGCGGTCAGCCCGGCGAGATTGGACACTCAAAACGACTGGCTCACTGGAACCACCGACAGAAACAATGTGAACGGATTGACTCAAGCTACTAACCCCCACGATGATTTCTGGCGTCTTTCGAAATTCGATTGGGGCTTCCCGCCCGGGCGCTGGGACAATTCGTGTCACCCCCCCATAGTAGAGGACACGATCTGTCCTCGAGGAGCTGGTCGCTTCTTCCAAGAAGTTCGAAGACCCGATGATCTTTGTGTCACCCGATACCGATCGACGTCTCGAGCGGGCCGAACAGTTTCTGGCCGGGCTCTCCCAGGGGCAGGAGGCAACAGTGGTGGGGGCCACTCGTCGGGCTGCCGACGAGCTGATCCATCGCCTCGCAGCAGACCGTGGAGCAGTGTTTGGTCTTCACTCCTGGAGCCTTGAACGTCTGGCCTGGGCTCAGGCCTCAACGGAACTGGCCCGAGAGGGGCTGACCCCCGCTTCGCCCTCGGTCTTGGAAGCTACTGCAGCCCGCGTCATCGCGAGCGGGCCGTTAGGGCGTTTCGAGCCACTTCGAGAGAGTTTGCATTTTCCGGCCGCGCTGGCCAGAACGTTGAACGAACTAAGACTGGCCCGAGTCGATCGGGTCGAGGGGGAACTCGGTCGGCTGCTAACCCTTTACGCTCAGGAACTTGAGGTGATGAGAGTGGCTGATCGCAGGCGCCTGTTCGAGGCGGCTACTCGCCGGGTGGCGCCGGTCTGGCCCCTGGTTCTTGTCGATGTGGCCATTCAGTGGCCCTGCGAGGCGGATCTGGTCGCCTGGCTGGTGTCGCAAGCCAGAGAGGCCCTGGTTGTGGTGCCTTCAGGCGATCAGCGAACGCTGGCATTCCTTAAAGGCGAGGCCGTCGTCGACCAGCCGCCCGACGGTCGTGCCCTCACTTGTTTGAAATTCGAGCTGTTCGGGCGTCAGACGAGGTCACCTGAGGGGCAAGACGAGGTGAGCTTTTTCTCGGCCCCTGGCGAGGGTCGTGAGGCGGTTGAGGTCGCCCGCCGCATCGTTGCAGAGGCTCGGGCCGGAATGGCCTTCGACTCGATGGCGGTGGTGGTTCGCAGCAACCTTTACGGGCCCTATCTAGAAACGGCTTTCCGTCGAGCCGGCATACCGGCCTACTTTGACCGGGGCACCCGGCAGCCGGACCCGAGCGGACGGGCCTTTGCCACCCTCCTCCGTTGTGCTCTAGAAGGGCTGTCGGCCCGGCGTTTTGCCGAGTATCTTTCCCTCGACCAGGCTCCTCAAGTCGGCCAAGAGGGGTCCCCTCCTGAACGTTTGGACACCTGGGCCCCTCCGCCCGACGAAGAATCTGTTGGCCCAGAGCCGAACCCAGCAAGGGCCGCCACCATAGCTGTTCCTCGTGGTTGGGAAGCGCTTTTGGTGGAGGCTTCCGTGTTACGGGGGGGCGGTCGTTGGCGTCGGCGACTGGAAGGTCTTCGAGCGGAATGTGGGGTGAAAGCCAGCCAGCTTGAACCGGATTCTCCCCGCCGGGCCGGCCTCGAACTCAAGCAAAAACAGCTCGAGGATTTGAGTTGTTTCGCCCTTAGCTTGATCGAAGAACTCGAGCAGCTTCCTCAAAAACCGGCTGATTGGGGAGTCTGGCTGGCCAAGCTGCGACGCCTGGCGGGACGCGCCCTGTATCAGCCTGAGCCCGTACTGGCTCATCTGACCGAACTGGAGCCGCTGGTCGGTCAAGGTCTCGAAGTGGGGCTTGGCACGGTGATCGAGGTGCTCGAAGGCCGTCTGTTGAGCCTTCACCGCCCTCCGCCTTCTCGTCGCTACGGGCAGGTCTTTGTGGGCAGTCCCCAGTCGTTGAGAGGTCGCTCTTTTGGGGTGGTCTTTGTGATCGGTCTGGCGGAAGGCATGTTTCCGGTGCGGTTACAGCAAGACCCCCTGCTAGGTGATGACCTCCGCAGCCGGCTTTCTAAAGACCTTCCTACCCGGGTTCATCAGGGCCAACAAGAGCGGCTCCATCTCCGTCTGGCCCTGGGCGCGGCCCGCAGGCGGCTCCACATCTCTTACCCTCGGGTCGAGTCTTCCCAGGGTAAGCAGCGAGTTCCCAGCTTCTACGCTCTAGAAATTCTGCGTGTCAGCCAGGGCCGATTTCCTGAGCTGAGCCAGTTGGAGCAAGACGCGATTCGTGCCTCCCGAACCCGGTTGGATTGGCCTGCCCCACCCCAGCCGGCCGATGCCTTGGAGGCTTTCGAGCACGACCTGGCTGTTCTTCGAGAGCTTCTTCACCGTCCCGACCAGGTCGCCGGGGGCGCTCGCTACCTGATGGAAGCGAATCCTTATCTGGCCCGTTCCTTAAGGCGACGTTGGCGTCGCTGGTCGCCAGCTTGGAGTCAGGAGGACGGATTGCTCGATCCCTCGCCCGAGGTGCTGGCACTCCTGAAAGAGTGCAGCCTCACCAGCAAACCGTATTCGGCCACGGCCCTACAGAGGTTTTCGGTCTGTCCTTATCAGTTTTATCTGGCTTCGGTTCAGCGCCTCAAGCCCCGCGAGACGTTCGAGCATCCCGAGCAGATGCCACCCCTGGTTCGGGGAACGATCGTTCACGAGGTGCAGGCCCGCCTGATGCTCGAAGAAAAAGCGCCCAGTGAAGCTGCCCTCCATCGCACTTTGGAGCGGGTCGCCGCTCACTACGAAGACCTTTTGGCCCCTCCTCTTCTGGCCGTTTGGAACGAAGAGATCGAGCGCCTTCGAGTAGACCTATTGGTCTGGCTCAAGCAGATCAAGGACGAGCAAGACACCTGGCAGCCCCGGGCTTTTGAGTGGTCGTTCGGTCTTGAGCTGGGTGGGCCGACCGATTCGGCCAGCCTTGGCCAGCCAGCTTTGCTGGATGACCGCTATCTTCTCCACGGCTGTGTTGATTGGTTAGACGAGCATCGTCAGACCGGTCGCTGGCGGGTCACCGACCACAAGACCGGCAGAGCCCTAAGCCGATTGGGGATGGTCAACGGTGGTGCGGTGTTGCAGCCTCTTCTTTATGCTCTGGCGGCTGAAGTGGGTCTCAAGATCTCGGTGGCTGAGGCCAGACTGTTCTACTGTAGCTCGAAAGGGCGCTTTCAAGCCCGCTCTGTCGAGGTCGGCCCTCGTCAGCGAGAAGTGGCGATTCAGGTTCTCGAAGCCGTCGAGCAGTCTTTTGAGCTAGGCTTCTTCCCTGCTTATCCGGGCAAAGGGGCCTGTCGCTACTGTGACTTTCAGCCGGTCTGTGGGCCCGGTGAAGAGAGGCGAGTGGAAAAGAAATTCTTCGGTGAGTCGAGGCTCGAGGCTCTTCATCGGGTGAGGGATTTGCCGTGAAGCCCACCGACCATTCCGTGCGCTCACGTCTGATTGAGCAGCTAGACCAGACGTTCTTGGTAGAGGCTGCCGCTGGCACTGGTAAGACCACCGTCCTGGTGGAGCGAATCCTGGCTCTCTTCTTAAACGGCCTGGCCCACCCTTCGGGGTTGGCGGCCCTCACTTTTACCGAGAAAGCGGCCGGTGAAATGAAGCTTCGGCTCCGAGAGCGACTCGAGCAGGCTCGGGCAACCCACCCCCGCCTCGAGGAAGCCCTGGCCCATCTGGAGGAAGCCCAGATAGCCACCATTCATAGCTTTTGCGCCACCTGCCTTCGAGAGTACCCTTTAGAGGCCGGCGTCGACATCGGCTTCGAGACTCTCGACCAGCCAACCGCGGCGCGCTTTTTCGGAGAGGTTTTTGAACTCTGGCTGCAGCAGGCCCTGGAAGAGCCCCCGCCAGGGCTTAGCCGCTATCTCCGTCGTCAACACTCTTCCGGCACCGGGGCCGGGTCGGCTCTTTTGAAGATGGCCTGGAGTCTATGCCGCTGGCGCGAGTTTCGAACCCCCTGGAAACGACCTGAGCTGGTCAGGGCGAAAGAGGCTGACCGCCTGGTTTCGCGACTGCGAGAATTCGAGCGCCTTCGTAGCAGTTGCTTCACACCGAAGTCCAACACCTTTTGTCGAGATACCTGGCAGCCCCGGTGGTTGCTGAACCAGCTCGACCTTTTGGAAGAGGTGGCCGGGCGCGACTATGATAGCCTGGAGGCTTCACTGGTCTGGCTAACTCGGGACTTTCTCGAACCTCGCAAAGGGGGTCGGCGAGAGGACTACGGCGAGCTGGTCGATCGTCAGGGTATGTTGGCCTATCACGCCGACCTGGCGGAAGAGATTCAGAGTTTCGCCGAGCGGTGTGATGCCGATTTGGCCAGTCGGCTTCAACAGGAACTGATGGGCGCAGTCGACGCCTATCAGGCTGCCAAA
>CAYRFU010000085.1:0-21048 GCA_964423525.1 uncultured Burkholderiales bacterium
CGGATTGGCCACCACCGGCAAGCCGAAGAGAAAGGGTTCGTTGACGTTGAAAAGAGCGGGCACGATCGAAATCTTGCCGATTCGCTTCATGTGATCGTTTTTAAACAGGAACAAGAGCATGATGGTGGGAGCTAGAGTCGCGCCCGCCCCGCCGATCCAGATGAACCACTGGTAGAACGGGTAGGCCGTTACATATTCGAGAGGAGCGCCGGCTTCGACGGCATCGGCATTGGCCACCAAGAATTGCTGCCAGATCGGCAACATGGCGGCGTTGATGACCGAGATCCCGTGGACCCCCGCCACCCCGAAGAAATGGAGCAGGATGTTGACCACCACCACCGTCCCCAGGGTGTCGCCCATGTCCTTCAGGAACTTGGTTTGGTCCAGGATGATCTGATGGAGGTCAAAGCCCAGGCCGTGCCGGACCAGCCAGATCAGAAAGACCACCAGTAAGATCGGGAGAAAGCTGGCGAAAGCCTGGGTGACGGCGGTGGGAATGCCACCTTCTGGCTCTTCGGTCGGTTCTGGCTCAGCCTGAGGATTGGGCCGCATGATTGTTCGCGAAATTTCTACTGTCACCAAGCCCATAACGATAGCCAGGAACAGCCCTTCGGCACCCAAAGGCTTCATCGCCATCGTCCAGCCTTCGCCCTTGCTAAGAACGGGGGTTCCCGTCACCAGGAAAGCGGCCACCGCCCCCAGTCCCTGGGGAATGGGGGGAAGCTTATACTGCTTGGCCAGAGCGGCGGCGATGGTGAAAGCCACATAGAGGCTCAACATGCCCATAGTGTAGCGATAAGGGATCAGCAGGCTGGGCACCAGTTCGTGATACTTTTGGCCCCAGGCCGAGGCGGCCAGTTGTGGGGCGTACTTGTCGAGGATGCCACCCTGAGCGCCTAGCAACAAGAAGGTGCTTCCAATCAAGATAATCGGCACCGACCCGATCATTCCGTCGCGCAGGGCCACCACGTGATGCTGCTTCGAGGCCCGGTCCAGAAAGTCGATAGTCTTTTGCCACACTTCTTGCATAGCGGCGCGGGTTCTGGCGCCCTGATCGAACTCCCTGTCGAACAGAAACGGCACCAACTCTGGAGGGAAGTGACCGAGCAGGCAGAAATTGAATGAAATGCAACAAATCGTCGAAGGAATCACCATGTTGGGCCCTTTTGGCCCTTACCACAATGCCTGTTGGGTGCTTCATCGTAACCAGGAAGCAGCCCTCATCGAGATGCCTCCTTATCGCTCCCAAGAGACCCCGCCCTGGGTGGTGGTAGACCAGTTTCTGAAAGAGCACAAAATGAAGCTTCGCTACGCTTTTCTCAGCCACGCTCATCGGGATCACTGTGAGAGTTTGCTGGATTTTCGTCGGCATTTTCCTCAAGCTCGCTTCGTAGCCCACCGGTCGGTGCTCGATTCTCACTTTGTCAAAAGGGTGGAGTGGTCGGCTCGAGGCCAGGCCATGAAACTGTTTGACGAGACCTTCCGGAGTCTGCTCTGGTCGGGTCAAATCGGGGGAGAGCCGGTGCACCTGATCCACGCCCCCAAGCACTCGGCTTCCGACCAGCTGGTTCTCTTTCGGGGGGGCATGTGCAGTGGCGACTGGTTTTTAGGAGATCTAAAAGATTGCAATGCCCTGGTCGCTCCCAGCAAGAAGAAGCGGTCCATCGATCAAGTCGTGGCCGCCGTCCGGCAACTCGACTATCACGTCCATACGATGTATTCGGCCCACGGGGACTGCATCTACCGAGAAGTCGATTTCGAGCGGATGATGGCCAAGAGCAAGATCGATCACGACCAGACTCGCAGCGCTTAGTTGCGCTATCCCATGTATTTCGAACGGGCCGACCTTTGGCCCGTTTTGACTCCCCCCGAAGGCTATCTTGAAGAGATGCAGCTGTGGTGCGAGGCTATCGAAGAGGACCGTCGCCGACTTCTCGATCTGGGAACCGGCGGCGGACACCATCTCAACCATCTCCTGAACTGGCGACCCTTGGTGGCGACGGCAGTGGACCTGTCCCCTCGAATGCTCGAACTTTCGGCTCGCCTGAACCCTTCCGTCACTCACCTGGAGGGCGATATGCTGAGCCTGCGACTGGAACAGCGTTTCGATGTGGTCACGGTCCATGATTCTCTGACCTATCTGACCAGCGGTGAGCAGATCCGTCAGCTGCTGGCGACCGTCCATCATCATCTTGAGCCGGGGGGTCTTCTCCTCTTTGCTCCCGACTATCTCCGGGAGGGGTTTCAGGGGCCTTATCGCTCCCTTACTCACAACAAGAACGACCAGATCGAAGTCACTTTGACCCACTACGAGTTCGACCCTGATCCGGCCGACAATCTCTTTGAGGCCGTCTACGTCTACTTCGTTCAGCGGGGATGTGAGCTTGAGGTGCATCAAGAGCGTCAAGTGTTGGGCCTGTTCGACAAAGATCAGTGGCTCAGTTGGACCGAGCAAGCCGGCTTTGAGGTTCAGCTGCTCGATTACGACCTGTGGGAACACCAAACGTTTCTGTTCCGGGCCCTCAAGAAATAAGGAATAGAGTGGAGACGACAACGCCAGGGGGACGCAAATGGATCGTGTTTCTGGTGCTGGTGCTGGCCCTGGGAGCGGGTCTCTACTATTGGCGAGCTGAAGGTGGCCAGACCTCGGTTGAGTTCGAGAGCGAGAAGGTCAAGCGGGGCAGTCTGACCGCCCTGGTGTCGGCCACCGGAAAATTGGAATCCACCACCACCGTCACCGTCGGAAGTCAGGTCTCGGGACCCGTCGATGAGGTGCTGGTCGACTTTAACTCCGAGGTGGTAGAAGGTCAGGTCTTGGCCCGTCTCGACCCGTCCGAGTTCCAGGCCCGACTGGCCCAGGCCCAGGCTGGTCTGGAGCTGGCTTTGGCAGGCCTCGAGAACGCCCGAGCCAACCTGGCCAACGCCCAAGCGGCCATCGCTCAGGCCGAAGCTCAGATTCTTACCGCCGAAGCTACCGTTAGCCAAGAACGGTCCCAGGTGGAAAGCGTTCAGGCGTCGGTTCGTAACGCCTCTGCCAACGTCACCCGCGCCCGTGCCGAGAAGGAGAACGCTTTGCTCCAGTTTCAACGTTTTGAGAAGCTTTATGAGGGCGAATTGGTGGCCGCAAGCGAACTCGACCAGGCTCGCACCACCTATCGGGTGCAGGCCGCCGCTTACGAGACCGCTCTGGCCGGTAAAGATGAAGCCGTGGCCGCCCACCGGAGAGCTTTAGCGCGTCTCAAAGCGGTGGAAAGCGATCTGGCTGCGTCGCGAACCGGCCGCCAAGCCGCCCAAGCCCAACGGCGCGCGGCCCAGGCCCAGGTCTCCTCAGCCCGAGCTCAGGTCAGCCAGGCTCAAGCTACCAAAGACCAGGCTGCCGTCGACCTGGAGAGGACTTCCCTTCGCACCCCGATCGACGGCATCGTGATCGAGCGCAAGATCGAACCGGGTCAAACGGTGGCGGCCGCCTTCCAGGCCCCAGAACTGTTTGTCATCGCCGGAGATCTGAAGAAAATGCAGGTTCAAGCCGACGTTAGCGAAGCCGACATCGGCCGGGTTCGTAATGCTCAGAAGGTCAGCTTTCGGGTCGACGCCTACCCGGACCGGGAGTTTGAGGGTCAGGTGGTTCAGGTCCGGGCTGCTCCGGTGGCCAACGACGAGAAAACCACCAGCGCCACCAATGTGGTCATCTATGGAGTGCTGGTCAGTGCTCCCAATCCTGAACTCCTACTCAAGCCCGGGATGACGGCCACGGTGACCATCCGGGCTGAGCAAGTTGAGGGCGCCCTATTGGTTCCTAACGCCGCCCTGAGATTCATTCCCCCCGATCCGCCCGATCCCAAGAAAGAGTCTGAGGCCAAGAAACAAGACCGTAGGCGTGAGGTCCAAGGGAGGAAAGGGACCGTTTGGGTGGAGGGGAGCGACGGTCCTGAACGTCGCGATCTGATCCTCGGCATCACCGATGAAGAGTTCACAGTCGTTCGCGAGGGAGAGGTGAAAGAAGGTGAGTCGGTCTTGGTGGGAGTCCAGGAAGAGGAAGAGAAAAAGGGTCGGCGCGGCTTTCGGATGAGAATGTAATGGCTCTCCTGGAGTTGCGCGGAGTGACCCGATTTTACCGCTCGGCCGGCGGAGTCGAGGTGCACGCCCTCAAAGGGATCGACTTGACCATCAACCAGGGTGAGTTCGTGGCCATTATGGGACCCTCGGGCTCCGGTAAGTCGACCATGATGAATACGCTAGGGTGTCTTGATCGACCCACTACCGGGGCTTACTTCCTTGACGGTCAAGACGTAGCCCAGATGAGCCGAGACCAGTGGGCTCGGATTCGCAATCAAAAGATCGGTTTCGTGTTTCAAGGTTTCAATCTGTTGTCGAGAACAACAGCTCTGGAAAACGTTGAGCTTCCTCTCCTTTATCGCGGAGTCAGGAGCCCTCAAGAGAGGGTGGGACGCTCCCGAGAGGTGCTGACCTGGGTAGGTTTGGCTGAGCGCGCCCACCACGTTCCTTCTCAAATGTCGGGGGGCGAACAGCAACGGGTAGCTATCGCCAGGGCTCTGGTGACCGATCCCGTTCTTCTGCTGGCTGATGAGCCTACCGGAAACCTCGACACCAAGACCAGCGACGAGGTGCTGCAGCTGTTCACCGACCTCAACCGGGACGGACAAACCATCGTCCTGGTCACCCACGAGCCCGATGTGGCCATCAAGTGTCGCCGTATCGTGCTCTTTCGTGACGGAGTGATCGTGGGCGACGGGCCTCCTCAGGAAGTCTTGACCCGAATGGCTCCGGGGGTGATTTCTTGACCCCCCTTTTGACGCTGCGCATCGCCTGGCGAGCTCTGTTGAGGAACAAGCTTCGTACTTTTTTGACGATGTTGGGCATCATCATCGGTGTGGCTGCCGTCATTGCCATGCTGAGCATCGGCAACGGTGCCAAGATTGCAGTCGAGGAGCGAATCAGCAGTATGGGCACCAATACTGTCCACGTTTTTCCCGGTTCCAGTCGTCGGGGAGGCTCTAGTGGTGGCAGAGGAACAGGGGTCCAGTTGACAGTCGAGGATTGGAAGGCGGTAGCCAGCCTGCCAACCGTCTATGAGACCTGTCCTATGGTCTTGGGCAAGGCTCAAGTGGTCTACGGCTCGGCCAACTGGTCGACCTCGGTGACAGGGACCTCTCCGAGCTTTGCCTCTGTCCGGTCTTGGGAGCTAGAGTCGGGACGGATGTTCACCGAAGGCGAAGTCCGCTCCGCTGCCAACGTGTGTGTTTTAGGTCGTGAGGTGGCCAACCAGTTGTTCGGAAGCAGCGACCCGCTGGAGGAGCAGATCCGGGTCGGTCATCTCCCTTTTCGCGTGGTGGGGGTGATGACGGAAAAGGGTGAGTCGGGCTGGGGAAGCTCCAAAGACGACACTCTGATTATTCCTTACACGACCGCTATGAGAAAACTTCAGGGAACCGATAAGCTCAGCTATATTACGGCTACGGCTGAACGGAAGTCTCAAGTCAAAATCCTCGAGGAGCAGATCGTCAATCTTCTCAACGACCGTTACCGCATCCAAGACCCTAAGGAAGGAGGCTTTCGAGCCTACAATCAAGCCGAGGTCTCGGAGGTGGCCGGCGAGAGCACTCGAGTGTTCAGCCTCCTGCTGGGAGGGATCGCTTCCGTTAGCCTTCTGGTGGGTGGCATCGGAATCATGAATATCATGCTGGTCTCAGTCACGGAGAGAATCCGAGAGATCGGCATTCGTATGGCGGTAGGGGCCCGAGGGATCGACATTTTGATGCAGTTTTTGGTGGAGGCGGTGGTGCTCTCCGTAATCGGGGGAGCTATCGGCGTGCTCTTGGGGGTCGGCATCTCGATGGTAGTGGCCCATTACGCCAAATGGCCAGCCGTGGTGAGCCAGTCGTCAATTTTGCTCAGCTTCGGCTTTGCCGCCTTCATCGGCATCTTTTTCGGGTTTTATCCCGCCTTACAGGCCTCTCGCTTGGACCCGATCCAAGCCCTCCGTCACGAATGAAGCGGCTTCTTTTTCATGGAAAACTGAACGCCTTGAGTGGCCACGACCCAGACCGAATCCGAACTGACAGCGATGTCGAAGCCCGTACAGTCTAGGTCTTTGTCGAGCTCTAGCACCAGCTCCGGTTTGGACCAGCCGTCGTCAGTCTCCCGGAGGTAGTAGATTTTGTTACCCCGGTTGATGCCCGTGTAAAAAGCCACATGATGAACCCTATCGTCGTCGAGATCGGAACGCATCTCTTCCAGGCTTGAGGCCATCGGGAAGGGGCCTTTGCCGACATCGTCCCAGTCTTTTTCGGCCTTGAGACGGACAGCGGTGCCGGCCTCCACGGCTAGAGCACGGGCTGGTCCACGATGCCAGCCGGCTAGACTGAAGGCTTTCTCGAAGGTTCCCCGGACTAGCGTGGTAGTGTCGGAGGCTCCCCCGGTCAAGGCCCGCAGGTCAGCCGTTTGAAGGCTTTCCCCAGCGTTCCAAATGATTGAGAAACCGGACCGGCCTTTCGAGGCTACTTCAACTTTAGGGATGCCCGGAGCGTGCTGGCCAAGTGTGGCCGCCCGTGGCCGTTGCCGGCTTTCGATGTCGATAGTCGAGCCTCGGACTGTGTCGTTCTCGGCCGACCAGGCCAAGGCGAACTCGGGACGATTGGTGCCCTCACGACCATCCACCGAGACCCAGGTGCCACCCGACTCGGCGGTGACGAAGCCGTCCACCACAAAGGGAGTCGAGAAGCTCCAACCCTGATCGTTGGAGATCGAAAGGAGCACTTCGTAGGCCCTCCCTTCACGGCCCGAGGCTCGTTGGAACAGCAAAGCCAACATGTGGCGGGCGTTGCCGCAAGCGATGCGGCGGACACCGCCCATACGATTTCCAAAGAAGGGAGCCTTGACCACGCCGAAGGCGTCGTCCCCGTCTCGGATACTAGCGTGATGAAGCTCAGGGCGGCGCATCTTCTCGCCGGTTCCGGCCCAGAACATATGGATTCGGCTGCGGATGGCACAGAGACGAGGTTGGTAGATGAGGCCTCGCTCGACCTCGGGACGTTTCACCTCGGTCCAGGCCGAAGGGCTCGACTGAGCCTGGCTAAGGGGGCTCATCAAAGTCAGGAAAGCCGCCGTTAGCAGCAATAGGATTAAGCTTTTAGTGGTGTTCATAACTCTCTTCATTAAACTTCACGAAGCCGGAAACCGGGACTGCGAAGACGATTCCGTGGGTGCCCTCGGGATGGTTCGGGAGGAGGTGCTCCCGCATCGCCTCGAGGGTTCGTTCCAGCAGCTCGTCGTCTTCAACGACCGCGAAGATGGTGTAATTGAAAGAGCGGTCCCCGGCCAGAAGATGGCGAAAACCAGCGAAGACTGGGGTCTGCTCTGAAAGGATTCTGCCCATCCCCTGGCTTTCGAAAACGGTGGCGTCGCTGATGCCGAATTCCGACATCGCCGACATCAGCTGATTCAGCTTCTCTGTTTCGTTGAGCACGCAGATCAAAAGTTTCACTGCCGACACCTCCGTGAGCAAACTGGGCCCTGACTGTGATGACACTGGTCGCAAATCACGGCCTCCTCGGCGCAGGTTGTGCACCTGATGGAGTGCTGCCCGGGGGCACCGCAGGCTGAGCAGAACCGGTAGCGGCGAGAAGGCTCAAGATGACCATCGACGGCCACCCGGTCGTCAAACACAAAACATTCCCCCTGAAACCTTCCCTCCGGAAACTTGTCCAAGTAGGCCAGAATGCCGCCCCGCAGCTGGTAGCACTGCTCATAACCGAGGCTTTCCAGGTCCAGAATGGCCTTTTCACATCGGATGCCGCCGGTGCAGTAGAGGAGGATCGTCTTGTCCTTGGGCAGGTGGCCCTGGCGAGCGAAGTCGGCGAACTGCTCGAACGTCTCGATGCCCGGGTCGAGGGCTCCCTCGAATTTTCCGATCTGAACCTCGTAATCGTTGCGGGTGTCGACCACGCAGACCTCGGGGTCTTGGAGCAAGAGGTGAAACTCCTCGGGACTCAGGTGGCGATAGGTGTCGCTGCCGGGAAAGAGTCTCGGATCAGCGTATTTGATGGTCTGGTTTCGCACCTCGACCTTCCAACGTCTGAAAGGAGCAGCCTGACAGCGGCTATCTTTGAAGTCCAGCTGGCCGAACTCGGGTAGCGTGCTCATCCAGGTTCGGAACGATTCCAGCTGTTCGGCCGCAGCGCAGAGAGTCGCGTTATAGCCCTCGGGAGCCAGCAGTAAAAGGCCTTTGACGCCGGCCTGGAGACCCTGCTCCAAAAGCTGTTGCTGGAGCTCGCCCAGGCGCTCTTGCGACAGGCGGATGAAGCGATAGAAACTGGTCACCAGAACGGTCATCTGAGCCCCTATTCCTTCGCGGCCGAAGGCGATCCCTGCAAGAGGGGACGCCGAGGGCAACCCGAAACGCCGCCCATGGCTTTGACTCTTTCTCGTTCCGCTCAAACTCTCCGACCTTCGGTGTTCGCCACTTTGGCCGAAAGAATGAAGCAGCTTCCGCCCGACCATCTGCCCCTTCACATCGGCGATACTTTTCGCAAGCCGCCAGAAGAGGCTCGTCTCGAAAACATTACCTGGCAGCAAGACGAGAGGCTCTATAAATACAGTCATCCTTTCGGCAACGCCGACCTGCTGGAGGCTCTGCTCGAGAAGGTGCGAGTCAAGAACGGCCTGGAGGCCGGTCTGAGCTGTTTGCAGGTGAGCTGCGGGGCTACGGGTGGCCTGGCGGCGGCGGCATCCACCCTTTTTGACCCTGGCGACGAAGTGATGGTGTTGGCTCCCTTCTGGCCCCTCATTCTGGGGATTCTTCGCACCGCCGGGGCAGCTCCCGTTCAGGTTCCTTTCAGTTCTCACCTGTGGAACCAGCCCGATTTTGACATCGTCTCTCTGTTAACCCAACACCGGACCAACAAGACTCGAGGGCTTTATTTTTCGAATCCCAATAACCCTGACGGCCTGGTCTATTCTCCCCAACAACTGCAACAGATCGCTGACTTTGCGGTGGCCAATGGTCTCTGGGTCGTCTCCGACGAGGCTTACGAAGACTACCTCTATGAAGGCAACAAGCATATTTCCATCGGGTCGTTGCCCGAGATGAGAGAGCGCACCGTGACCGTTTTCACCTTCTCTAAAAGCTACGCTATGGCCGGGCTTCGATTGGGTTATGTGGTCTCACCCGCCGAAGTCAGCCCGGCCTTGCGACGGGTGAATAATCATAAGATTTACAATCTGTCCTCGGCAGTGCAGCAGTCAGGACTGGCCGCCGTTCGTCACGGCGACCAGTTTCTGGAGGAGTCAAAGGCTCTCTATCAGCCCGCTCGAGACGCCCTTTTTGAGGTCTGCCAGGAGTGGGCTCCTCGTCCTGATGGGGGAGGCTACGTTTTTCTCCGACTCGACTCCGAAGAGGCAGCCTGGAGCTTGATCCATCGAGCTCTCGACCAGGGACTCTGTCTGGCCCCGGGGGAAGCTTTCGGCGAAGCCTACAAGGACTGCATTCGCGTCTGCTTCACCTCGGTGCCTCTCGAACAAGTTCGCCGGGGGGCCCATCTGCTGGCTGAACTCTTAGGGCCCGTCTAAGCCGAGGCAGGCGCCTTAGGGAGAGCTTGCTGCCACCAATCGAAGGCGGCCATCCGATCATACCAGGCCAGGACGTTGGGAAAGGTGTCGAGTTCTAGCCCCGCTATGGCTTTGTGCACCACCGGCGAGGCCAGGGCGATATCGGCCAAAGTCGGGTGGTCGTTGACGACAAATGGCCGTTGGGCCAGGTGGTCATCAAGAACTCTTCCGAATCGATCCAGTTTCTCTAGAGCTTTGGTTTAGGCTCAGGGCCCGTCAGGAACAGGTCGGACGGGAAGTCCCGTTTTCGACCAGGCTGGCACGACAGTCGCCAAAGCCCACCCCTGGATGGCCACCGCGCAGCGTCACCGTGTCGCCCACTTTCAAGAAGCTCCGTTTCTGGCTGCCGATAGAAACAGGTCTTTGGCCATTCCAGGAAAGTTCTAACATCGAGCCATAGGAGTCGGGAGTGGGTCCACTGATGGTGCCGGAAGCGCAGAGATCGCCGGGCCGAACGACGGTTCCGTTGCTGGTCAGGTGGGCCAACTGCTGACCGATGCTCCAGTAGAGATGGCGGTGGTTGGAGCGACAAACGACCTCGGAGTCGCCCTCGGCGGTGGTGAGCTCGACCTCAAGGGGGAGGTTAAAATGGGTCTTGCCTTCCCGGACCAGGTGGGGAAGGACGGGGGGGTCTTGAGGTGGGCCTTCAACCCTGTAAGGCTCGAGGGCCTCAAGCGGTAGGACCCAGGGGGAGAGCGTGGTAGCGAAACTCTTCCCCAGGAACGGCCCGAGAGGGACGTACTCCCATTTCTGAATGTCTCGAGCTGACCAGTCGTTGACGAGCACCAGGCCGAAGATATACTCCTCGGCTTCAGCCGGGGTGAGGGTCTGACCGGGCACCGTCTGGCCTCGGGTCAAAAACCCCACCTCCAGTTCGAAATCGAGGCGCTGAGAGGGGCCGTAGGTCAATTTCTGGCCGGCGAGAAATTGACCGGAGGGGCATCGAACTGGTTGGCCACTCACCTGAAGGGTGGAACAGCGACCGTGATAGCCGACGGGCAAATGCCTCCAGTTAGGGTTTAAGGCTCGCTCCGGACCTCTGAACATGGTGCCCACGTTGGTGGCGTGCTCCAGACTGCTGTAAAAGTCGACAAAGTCTCCGCAAACCGCTGGAAGAGAAAGCTGAAAGGTCTCGTAAAGAGCTTCTGTGTCGGGCTGGTCGACGACCAGCTGCTGAAGGCGGGCACGAAGCTCAGCCAGGCTTGAGCGGGAGTGAGATAGCAGGTTGTTCAGGCCAGGCTGACGGTAGACGTCGGGGTCGATGTCGAGACCCTCGAGTTTCCCTTCCTGACTGAGCTGGTGGAGGCTCAGAATCTGATCCCCGAAGCCGACGCCGATGCCTCCCTCGAAGACCGCGTAGGGGAGGTTCGCGGCCGACCTGGGGTGAGCCGAGGAGACCGCTTGCCAGGCTACCGGAGCTCGACGCATCGGAGCCCCTTTTCGGTAAAGTGGACCAGGTAGCGTCCGTCGCTTGAGAGCCTGAGCCACCCCAACTTCACATCCTTCAACGTTTCCGGCACGTTGGCCACGAAGTCGTCCCGCTCTTTAGCTACATGAATGTCCATCCTCTGAGCCACCGAGTCGAGTTGACATCCGATGGCGGTGGTGGCGTCTTTGGAAAGAAAAAGATAGCGGAAGGGGCGGTCCGCACTTCCGATTTTCCACTGTCGCTCTTCCAGGGCGTCGTAGAGGATCAGTTCGTTCTGACCTGGGCGTTCACAAGCGTAGAGAAAGCGAGTGCCCTCTCCCCAAAAACCGTGAAATTGGGTGCTCTCATCCAGCTGTTCGAGAGATTCGCCATCCCAAACTGAAAGCTTCGAGCGGTCCCCGGATTTGTTGACGGCAAAGCCCAGTTGGTCGCTGTTGTAGTTAAGAAACTCTTTGTTTTTGATGCTTCGTTCGAAACGAAAGATGTTGGTGCCGGCCGTGAAGGCTTCTGCTCCCGTTCGGGAGGCGTCCAGTTGGGCGATGGTGTTCTCTTCGGCGTAGCGTTCGGCGTCGTAGTGGTGGCCGGTCACAAAGAGCCGATTCCCTTCAACCCACATCACCGTGGGTTGAGCCCGAAAGCCGGGCTGACCCTTTTGATAGCGCACGATGTCTCGGACTTCGAGGGTTTCCGTGTCGACCGCTGTGATCTGGGTGCCGGCGTTACTGATGATCACGAAGTAGCGATCGTCGGGACTGAAGCTGCCCTGATCGAGGCTGGGGACCGAAAGGTCCACCGAGCGAATCCCCTCCAGTCGACAGTCGACTCCGAACTGAAAGAACCAGAGCCGGAAAAAGATGCCTTTTTTCTTGAGCTCGAAGGGAGCCCGGTCAAAGCCTGCCAGAACTCTTCCCTGGTTAGAAAACCGGATCGGCTGGAAAGAGAACAGGTCGATCCCTTCCGAGCGCATCTTGCTGGCTCTTACCAGCTCATCAGCCCAGGTCAGGGCCGTCAAGCAGAGCAAGAGAACCACGAGGTAGCGTTTGGTCATAGCCACGAGTTTCGAACCTCCCAAAGGTCAAACCTCCGGGTCGAGTAATCGTTTCCAATCAAGCAGCTGAGTGGTGGCTTTGAGGCGATGATCGTCTTCGACGGTGTGGACTTGAAGGTTGAGAAAGACCTGGCGGGCCCGTTGCCAGGTCGGCTCCAGGGGCACCACCCTGTCTTTTGTCCCGTGGAACAGCAAAGTCGGCGGGCTGGCCAGCCGCAGGTCGAGCATGGGCTCGAAATCGGGGCGATGAAGGGCAGGGGCCAACAGAATCAGTTTTTTGACCCGCTCAGGATTTTGACACGTCCAGAGGGCTCCCATCAGCCCTCCCAGCGAGGAGCCGACAACGATGTAGCGGTCATCACCCCGGGTCACTTCGGCCAATTGGTCCATACGACGGTAAAGATCGCCCTCGAAGTCGGGGACGATCAGGTCTTCAACCAATCCACCTATATGCGTAGCTTTGAAGCCCTGGCTGCTGCCCTCCAGGCCGTGCAGCAAGATTTTCTTTATCATGGCCGCCCGTTCGGCTGGGGCCTCGTTCTACCTGTTTAGATAACCGGGAACGGAGTTGGTATAAGGGTAGGTCGGGCCCACAGGAGGAAGGGAGTGCTGCATGTAGGGGCTGTTGGCCGGGTCAAGTTGGTTGGCCCAATACAGCTTGTGGCGCATCAGGCGCTCAGCATAGGTGGCTGAGGCTGCCGCCTTCATCAGTTCGGCGCTGGTTTCGCCTACTGCCGGCACGTTGCTCGGTACCGGACGAGCGTAATTGGCTGGAGGTGCGACTTCGGGGCTCTCCGGAGTGGCCTGCTCACGCTCTTGGTGAATCGGGTCGCCGCCGTCGTCGCTCTTATAGAGGATTAAGCCTCGCACCTCGTCCCGCTCCACCCGGCCTCCGGTGGCCATCGCAAAAGCTTCGGCCGGAAGGTAGGGGCGACCCTCGTTCATCACGGCCACGAATTTGACTGGACACCCTTCCAACTTGACGGAACCGGCCTGAATCGACTCCACCTTGACGTTGGTGGCTCGGCTCAAGCTGGAGACGGGGAAGTAAGGCATTCCGTCTTTGAGGACAGGTCGAGCGTCGACGCGAACCCCATCAACGAAGAGCTTCAAGTTCTCGGAAGCAGCCAGGGAAAGGCCACTTAAGCTGACTAGAATGATAAAAATTTTGAAGAAATTTCTCACAGAGACCTCCAGGTCACCGACATTTTTCCCGGTTTCACACGGACCGAAACTATCGTCTCGGATCCTGGTTTCCAGGTTGTTGCGATTGTGTAAACTTGCTGGTTGGAGCTGATCGGGCTAAAGTAAGGCGTCTTGAAATTTTATCTGCAAGCCGCCGCCTCAGGATTGCTCCTGTGGCTAAGTCTTCCTCCTAACGACCTTTGGTTTGTAGCCTGGTTCGCGTTGGTGCCGGTTTGGATGGGCGCTGAGGGAGAGGGGGGCTGGCGGCGGTTTTGGGCCGGTTTGCTGGTCGGGACTCTGGTGAACCTGGGGGCCTTCTGGTTTTGCCTCGAACTGATGCTCGAATACAGCCAGTTGAGCGTCTTTGCCTATTTGGTGATGGGGATTCTCTCGGCTTTCCAGGGGCTACCGTATGCCCTCTGGCTAGGTCTGACGCCTCGAGGACGGTGGGAGTGGGTGGCCGGTTCCACTCTCCTGGTCGCTTTCGAATATCTCCACCCTTTGATCTTCCCCTGGTATTTGGCCAACTCACAGCACTCGATGACGGTGACCACTCAGTCGCTCGACCTGCTGGGCCCGTCGGGACTGAGTTTCGTGCTTGTGACCTTCAATTTGGCCCTGGCAGGGGCGCTCCGCGGTCGATTCCGGGCGGTCTTTTGGCTGGGTCTTCTGTTGGCTTGTTTCAATCTCGTCTATGGCCTCTACCATCTGGGCCTCCAGGAACCGGCCGGAAGGACACTCCGCCTGGCTGTGGTGCAACCCAACACCTGGATTCAAGGCCCCTCACCGGCTCGCACTCTTTTTCGCTATCAGGTCATGATGAAAGAGCTGCTAGAGCGGCAAGCAGTCGACTTGATCGTGCTGCCCGAGTCGGCCATCTCGACCCCGCCCTATCGCTACCGGCGTCGGGGCCAGCGGGAGTTTTCGAGTGCCCATCTGGACTACTATCCCCTCGACCTGGAAGCCCTGGCTCCCAGTCGATTGCCCCTGGCTGAGACTTTTAGCCAGGACCTGAGTCAGAACGACCGGGGTCGTTTAGCCCTCCAACGGGGTCACTCGGTTCCGCTTCTGTTTGGAGCCAGCGGGATCGACCTGAGGCCTGGGGTTAGCCATCCGATTGAAGGACGTTTGCCGCTCTACAACTTGGCCATTCTGGTCGATAGCCAGGGAGACGTGGCCGGCCTTGCCCTCAAGAACAAGCTGTTGATCTTCGGTGAGTATTTTCCGTTCTCGCGCTACTTCCCGGACGTTTATCGTCTTCTTCCCCACGCCAGTGCTCTGCTGGCGGGGACTGAACCGTCCGTCTTGCCCTTAGACCAAGCTCGAATAGGGGTGATGATCTGCTACGAGGATCTTTTGAGTTGGTTTGGTTTGGAGCTGATGAAAGCTCAACCAAATCTCTTGATCAACCTGAGCAATGACGCCTGGTTTGGTAAAACGGCTGAGCCCGCCGCTCATCTGGCGCTGGCCAAGGCTCGAGCCATCGAGCATCGTTGCTTCTTGGTGCGTGCCACCACCACCGGGATCAGCGCCGTCATCGATCCGCTCGGGCGGGTGAAAGGCCAGTTGGGGGTTGATCGTCAAGAGGTTCTGGTAGCCGATGTGGGACTTCGTTTTGGCGGGACCCTCTACCAAAAAGTCGGCAACCTTTTCCCCTGGCTTTGCCTGGTGGTGGGCCTGGTGGTTTTGTGGCTTGGGCCACCTTGTGATGAGACTCACTGCCGGCCTGAGGCCTGCCAGCCTATGATAGGCGAGGAGGATGATAGCCACTATGAGAGCCACGCCCAATCATGCCAGGATTAACGATTCGACCGTTTCTGAAGCTTACCAGGTACTCGGTTACAACCAGCAGTTAGTTGAGTTCGCCGATAGCAAAGCTGGAAACTTGATTCTGATCAACAGCCTTTTCATCGCGGCCGCTCAGGCCATGCCCACCGAAGGCGTCTTTCTGAAGATTCTTCAGGTCCTTTTTGTGCTCTGTTCGGCTCTTGCCGTTCTGCTCTGTCTGAGCGTCATTATGAGTAAGGGCAGCCGCAACCGGAACTTGCTGGGCCTGGACGACTGCTTGCCCAGGCCGGTCGAGACCGGGCGCAGCGACTTTGTCTTCTTTGCCGATATTCTCAAGCGGGGTGACGGCCGTCAGTACGCTCAGGAATTCGTGACCACCAGCTCAGCCGGTCACATCGAGACCATTTTGGCGCGCACCTACATTGTGGCAGAAATTGCTGCTCGGAAGTTTCGGACCTACGGACCGGCCCAAACCTTGACCAGTTTCTCGGCATTGGTCTGGGTGGTGGCTAACATTTTGAGTGTGTTAAGGTTCTAGGTCGTCAGTCCGGTAGGTTCTCGAGCAAGTGACAATCTCGTTGGCAAGACGGTCCGCCCAGGCTGGGATGGCGAGCTCCGAGTGGCCGTCAGCAGAGACAAACCCGTGGCGCTGGTATGCCATCATGATGAAGCCAGCCATTCCCAAGAGACGCTGGATTCGTTCGACCGTGAAGCAGTGAAGCTCCAGGCCTCGTGGTCGGCCGGTGAGTTTTTCAGCCGCTCGACTCAGGCCGAACATCCGGTCCACTCCGACCGTATTCGGGACCGACAGCACCATAAAGCCCCCTGGTTTGAGCAGGCGACTCAAAATCGCCAACGTCTTGGCGGCGTTTTCCTGGAGTTCCAAGAAAGCCAAAGCCACGATACCATCAAAGCTCCTTTTGGGGAGGCCAGCTTTGAGAACATCAGCGCACTCGAAGCTACAGTCGAGAGAGTTTTCTCCGGCCAGGTCTTCTTGGGCTAACGAAATCATGTCGGGAGCCAGGTCGTAGCCTTGGACACGATAGTCTGCCCGGGCCAGGGCTAAAGAGACCTCGCCCGTCGCACAACCAACGTCGAGGAGACGGCTCCCAGGGGGCAAGTGTTGGCGAATGTAGTCGAGGGCGATGGCCTTGCGGCGGCGGAGTAGGCGACCGTAGGGAGCCGGATGAATGGCCTGGTAGTGAACGGTCCATTCCCGGGCCAACCGGTCAAAATGGGTCTTCAACATTTCGGTGCGCGACATGTCGGCCGAATTTTCGACCGGGCCCGGACTTCCTTCGCCGCAGACTGGAGGAAAAGTCTTGAGCGAATGCAATAGATCCCAGCCCTGAGACATTACACTATGTGGACGGACACAATGCGCTCTGACGACGACCTGGTTCGAGATTATCTGGGGGGACAGAAAAGTGCCTTTGAGGAGCTTTATCAACGCTACTCGAGAAGGATTTTTTCCTTTCTAGTGAGCGAGGTTGGGCGTACCTGGGCCGAAGATTTGGTTCAAGAGACGTTCTCCCGAGTGCTGACGTCTCTTCACCGCTACCAGCCGAGCGGCAAGTTCTCAGCCTACGTCTATCGTATCGCTCGCAATCTGGCCCGTGACCGTCAACGCCGAACCTACCGCGATATTCCCATCGACCAACTCGATGGCCAGGCCCACCCGACCGCTAAGGGCATGGAGATGCAACTCGATATCGCTACGGTGAGAAGTGCTTTAAAGACCCTGAGCCTCGAACAGCGCCAGGTGGTCTTACTCAGGGAATATGTTGGCCTCTCGTTTAAGGAGATCGCGGCCGTCATCGAGCGGCCGCTGGGAACGGTCCTCTCGCAAATGCACCGGGCCGTCAACCGGTTACGAACAAGATTGGCCGTTCAGGGAGAATAGATGTCTATCGCGTTAAGGAAGCCCGAGCCCGAGGTGGAGGCCCCGGAAGCTCACCCTCACGTGCCTCACCCTTGGGACTGGGCCACAGCCCTCATCTTGGGGCTAGTTCACCTGGGGGCTTTGGCCGCTCCCTGGACTTTCAGCTGGTCGGGACTGGCCGTCGGGTTTGTGCTCTATGTCCTGACAGCTGGCTCCATCACCCTCGGCTATCACCGGTTGTTGACCCATCGAAGCTACAAGACCCCTCGTTGGGTCGAGTGCCTGCTAGCCTTGCTGGCCTCCCAGGCCTGCCAGGGAGGTCCCGTCCGCTGGACAGCCGTCCATCGACTTCATCATAAACACGCTGACCAAGAGGGTGACCCTCACGGAGCCAACCAGGGCTTCTGGTGGGCTCACGTGGGCTGGATGTTAACTCAGCCTCCCCATAAGCTTGATCCTCATCTGACTCAGCGCTTCGCGCCCGACCTCTACAGTGATCCTTTCCACCAGTTCCTGGAACGCCATTTTCTCAAGTTTGTCGTCCTAGTCGGGTTCTTACTGCTCGGCTTAGGGGGAGTTAGTTGGCTCGTCTACGGGATGTTTGTGCGCCTGGTAGCTGTCTATCACGCCACCTGGCTGGTCAACAGCGCGGCCCATATGTTCGGTTATCGCAGTCACAAGACTCGAGATCTTTCGACCAACTGTTGGTGGGTCGCCCTCGTGACTTTTGGAGAAGGATGGCACAACAACCATCACGCCTTTCCCCATTCCGCCCGTCATGGACTGGCCTGGTGGGAGCTCGACTTGACCTGGGCCACCATCACCGCGATGGAGAAACTGGGACTGGCCTGGGACATTAAACTACCGAAAATATCTGCCGGCGGTTCGCCGCCAGCTGTGAGGAGCTAAACGTGGACGAGAGACAAAAAGAAGTGATCAAAGGTCTGGTCAAGATGGCCTGGGCCGATGGTGAAGTCAGTGAGGCCGAGCAAACGATGTTGACCTCGATTCTCCTCAGGATGGGCTGCAGCGAGGAAGAGGTCGAAGGGTTAGGTGAGGAGCCTCCCGAGGACCCCCGTTTGGATGAAGTACTGCCCGACAAAGAGAGCCGGATCAGCACGATGAGAGCCTTGATCACGATGTCGTTCGTAGACGGTGTTCTTTCGTTCGCGGAGTTTGACTACATTCAAGCGGCAGCCGAGCAGCTGGGTGTGACCGATGATGAGTTAGAGCAACTCCGTCAGGAAGCGCTCGCAGCGGTCGAAGAACACTCGGCCAGCTGAACCAATCTGCTGGAAGCTTCTGGTAAAGACGAGCTGTCGAGCAGAGCGGTTGCGACTTGGGCATGCACAGCCTCGTCCTCCTGAGTCAAGAGGCGCTCCAAAGTCTTCTCCGCGTAGGTCCTTTCATCTCGCGTCTGGAGTAGGGGATAGTCCTGAGCCTGGCGGGCAAATTCTTGTTCAGGGAAGGGCCGGTAGCGGCAAAAGAATTTGAAGTGCCAGCTAAGGAAATAGTGGGACCTCTTGATGCCGATGGCATCGTGACCCAGATAGTCTTTGTAGTAACCGGCCAGGCGGAAATAGACCTCGACCCGCTCCTCCGGTGTCGGGAGCCAGTCTTTTTCCTCAGCCAGTTCGCGGAAAATCCAAGGCTTGATCAGGGCACCCCGCGCGACCATCACCGAACTCAAGCCAGACCGGATTCTGCGCTCTTTGGCCTCGTAGTGAGTTAGGATGTCGCCGTTTCCGATGACCGGCACCGCAACCTGATGAGCCACCTTGCCCACCAACTCCCAATCGGCTGAGCGAGTGTAGCGTTGCTCTTTGGTGCGGCCGTGGACGGTGATGGCCTGGACCCCCGCGTCGGCAGCCACTTGGACGGTATCCTCAAGATTGATTCGGTCGTGGCGAACGCCGGTTCTCAGCTTGACCGTGACCGGAATATCCAGAGCCTCGGTCAGAGCCGACAGAATCTGACCGAGCCGGCGAGTTTTTTCTAAAAGACGAGCCCCCATTCCTCGCCTGACGGTGTCGTGGATGGGGCAGCCGCAGTTGAGATCAATGAAGCGAGCGCCTGCTTCGACGGCCTGATGGGCGGCTTCGACGGCTACCTCGGGCTTGTAGGCCGCCAACTGAACGCCGAATTGGGTCTCGTCAGGGTGATGGCGTAAGAGCGCCTGCTCTCGGCGATTCTTCTTCTTCACGAGCTGATGGGCGTAGATCATTTCCGAGCAGGTGATCTGAGCCCCGAAATCTCGACAGAGACGACGGAAAGGGAGAGTTCCGCCTTTGGTGAGGGGAGCCAGCAAGACCTGATTGCGAAAGTTCATAGACGAGGCTTCTCGCCTACTCCCAAGAGGCCCCGCTGAAAAATGGTCGTTTTTCTATAGGAAAATGTGGTAGAGTATAAAAGGTCACTTTAGAAAAAATTTAGGAGATGATAATGCGGCTCGATGTAGGTAAAAGTTTGAAGTTCCCCTTTGACGACCCGGGGTGGATTATGAAAGTTGTCCTGGGTTGTCTCATGCAGTTTCTGTCGTTGCTGATCGTTCCAGCCCTAGCCTTTAGCGGCTATTTAGTCAGGACCATCCGCGACACGGCCAACGGTAACGACGAGACCCTTCCTGAGTGGGATGACTGGGGTTCCACCATTATGTCAGGACTGATGGTTTCTTTAGGGGTCTTCATCTGGATGCTGGTTCCGCTAGCACTGATTACCGTGGGTGGCGGCTCCATCATTGTCAGCTTGATTATGGCGATCGCGAGCGGCGATTCCGGTGCGGCACCAGCCATCGGGTTGGCCGGTGGCGCGATGTCGATGATTCTGATGGCCGTGGGAGGCGTTCTACTTTTCGTCGTGACGTTGTTCATCCCGGCCCTGTCCATGAGATACGCCGTGACAGGCGATTTCGGAGTCTTCTTTCAGGTAGGCCAGGCGATGTCGGACATTCTCGCCTCGCCGCTAGATTATCTGGCCATTGTGGCCGTTCCCATCGGCCTTTCGATGGCCTTCGCGACGGTGGTCGGCCTGAGCGGAGGCCTGCTCGGAATCCTGGCCTTGCCTTTTGGGGTGGTGGCGGGTTTGATCACCGCCCACCTACAGGGTAGCTACTATCGCAATTGCCTTCAGTAGGCTCGACTTTCAAAAAAGGACCGGCTCGCGAGCCGGTCTTTTTTTGTTGGCGTGAAAGACTTTCGGCTGTTAACCGCCGCCACTGGCCCGACGCAGGAAATCGGCTCCTAGCCAGCTCTTGATCAGCTCTGCCATTTTCATCGAGCCCTGTTGGGCTCTCTCGATCGCCTCTTGGGCTTTCTCTTCTTTGGGGTCGTCAGCGTAGTCCTTTAACAGGTCGACCGCCTCGCTGATCAACTTGGTGGCCTCTTTAGCTCCGCTCAATGTCCCCACTTCCTTTTCTCCCTGCCCGCTGAAGTCGAGCGCTTCGAGTTGCTTACTCCAGGCGGAGAACTGAGAGTGGACCAACTCAACCTGTTGCTTGAGCTCGGCTTGGTCGAATTGGCCAGATTGAAAGCCTTGAATCAGGCGGACAAAAGTCAGATGCGGGCTGTTTGGAAAGACTTCCATAGCAGAGAACTACGGGAACCTTAAGCTATATCCCTGCGGGCGAGGGACCTATCCGGCAGCCTTCTCAGCTTTCTTTCTAATCAGATTGGCGAGGTCTTCTTTGCCGAGTCGATCGTAGGTTTCAGCCAGCTCTGTATAGCCTTTCAGGAGAGGCGACCGATCGGGACTCTCATCTCTCTCCCTGGCTTTGATGAATTTCTGATATTGAATGACGGCCATGGTGTCGCTACCACTCTCACCGTAAGCCCTCGCCAGATTGAGCAGGTGATCGGGATTCTCTTTGTGGGCGCTGACCATATCGCGGAGGCATTTGACCAGACTCTTGGGGTCCAGATGGGCAGCCAGGCTCTTGTAGGCGTTCTCATCGAGAGGCGCCTCTATCAGACGAGCTTTGGCTGCCTCCTCGTCGAGTTGGCCCCCGTTTGAGGCGGCTGCTACGGGATCTGTTGGCTGCGGGGCTGCCGGTGCTGGAGTGGGTGGTGCTTCAAGCACAGGGGCAGCCGGTTC
>CAYRFU010000086.1:0-20896 GCA_964423525.1 uncultured Burkholderiales bacterium
AGTCTACCACGCCGCCGGAGCCGGTTTCTAGGTACGCTTACCGGAAACTCACGATAAACAGTTACGGAAGCTTCCCACGATACGCATCGAGCATCTGACGCAATTCGGTATCTGAGGCCGCCATTTTGCTTGCTTTTGGAAGCTCTCCGTGAGCCGGTCCCTCTTCGGTAAACGTCCGTAACACTTCCCGCAAAAGTGGAGGGACGGACATTGTCGGCTCGCGATCGAAACGAAACACGGCATCTACAATATCCGGTATCTCCGTGGGAACGACTTGCTCGGCTGCGAGATGACGTTCGCTTAACGCCGTCCGTGTATCCTGGGACAGGAGGTACGCTATATGAATACAGGCTGGATCACCCATAGGCCATCGATGACTGCTTTGAATCATCTCGGCCCTCACCCGGTTTTCACTACGCCGATGGCAGGATGACTCAAACGATACGGGAGGCGAGCTGTCCTGATTTGTTCGGGGGCGCCAAAGTGACGGCCTCGATCACCGTCCGCGAGGACCGCACGATTCTGGCCAGGTTGCTGGGTGAGACCTCGGCTTATGAGGTCGATTACCGTGTCTACGACCCAGTGAATAACGCTAACTTTCAGGTGGCCAATTCGGCTCGTGACGGCGAGCAATGGTCGGTTGGGGTCGTTCGCACCCATCACAACGCCGAGGTTGCTGAGCTCGAGGCGACTAGCGCCCTTCTTTTCGAACAGCTCGGCGCTGACATCAGTGGCCAACCCGATAAAGTCATTAGTCGTGGAAGTGTAGAGTTTCTCAGGGGGAACGATATCTTATCGACATCCTACGATCAACCCGTGACCGTCAATTCTACTCGCTCCTGGGGAGAAGGTGATAGGTTTCTTGACATCCAGGCTAGCGATGGGACTCGGACCATCGGCCGTCTCCAAGAGCCCTACGGTAAAGATGAGTTTGGGATTGTCCAGACTAACGATCAGGGGTTCCTTTGGGCTGCCAAAGGCGTTGGTCGGGATGCTTATGAGAAGCGGATGACCCTGGCGTGGTAAATCCACGCCGTGGGATGTGCTGAGCGAGAGTGGCAGGAAAGCAGTGACGTGGTCTCACTTTCTCCGGCCCCCTCGTTTGGAGCGGCACCAGACTTCAACGGTAGCTTCATCATACTGGAGCTTCCGGAACTCTTCCTCCCTAGAGCCTGGCCCATTCATGACCACCTGAGCACGTTGCTAAGGGAGCCTATCTCTTGCTCGAGTTCGGCTCGGTGGGTGGGAGCCATTTCGTCAAGAGGTTCTACCCTCCGCTCCAAAGCCTGCCCCCCTTTCGTAAAACTCTGGCGAGCCCTCTTTAAAGGCGTCAAGAAACTCCTCTTGGTCCGAGCCATCGAGTTCGCAACCCGTTTCAACCGGGAGGAGCAGGCTAGACCGGGCCGCCGGAGCAGGCTAGGTCCTACCATAAGCCGCCAACTCGGCCCCGTTGAGAGTGTCTGCCCTGGAACGAGACTTACCACAACCGATTCGGTTCAGAAGGGGGGCCTACAGGCCCAAATCGCCTTACCCGCTGCCAGCCAACAGGAGCCCCCCGGCAACCAGGGCGGAGACCTCTCCGGTGGCGCAACCGAGAATCAGGGCGGCTGTTCCGAAACCGTTCGCGACCGCTCCGGCCAGGGCGAAATCAGAAGCTCTTTGACTTCCGATGATACCAAGACCGATGGCATCCTGGAGGTTGGCCCAGGTTCCCCAGCCAGGTACGGCTCCGAGGATACCGTCGCCGATGGCCGAGAGGTCAAACCGATCCTCGTAGCCATCCTCCTTGGGATCTGAAGGATGAGATTGAAAAGCCTGGTAAAGGGGACCTTGAGCTAAAGTTTGAAGACGCATTTCTACTCCTGTCTTCCTGTCCCGGAACGAAGCTAGGCCAAAAGCCTGAAAATGTGCTTAAATGTGGCCTAGGTCGTTGCTCGCTATGAGAACTTAAGATCCGATAGGGAGAATCTCCCAGCGGCACACTAGTTGATAAAGGACCCCATGCCCAGTTTAGGTGACCGCTTTTAGCTAGTTGGGCTTCTAGATGTGGCCTTCTATCCGTTCAGCTCAATCGAAAGGGAAGCAGTCTTCGGCCCTGAGCTCGGCCGACGAAACACCCAGGGTCAGCAGGTCGTCACCCCTCTTGACCGCCAGCAACTCGTAACGCTCTTGCCGAGGCTGACTAAAACACTCCACCACTCGGTCTGAGATGTTGATGATCCAATAGTCAGGCACGCCAGCTTGAGCATAAAGCCTGGACTTCTCTTGCCGATCGAAGTCGAGTGACGATTCGGAAACCTCGACCACCAGAAAGGCCGTGGTAGGATGGCGATCGGCTGCCAGGGTAGCTTCTCTTTCGCACAATGCGAAATCGGGTTCTGGTTCGGAATGGTCGAAGAGACTCAGTGGGAGCTGAACCCTCACATAGAAACGCCGGCCAAAGCGCTCAACCAAAAGTTGGGTCAGGTGACTGACTATCAAGCCGTGGGGCTTATTCTGGGGCGTCATCCGAATAATCTCCCCTTCGATCAGTTCGACTCGGTCGCTCGGTTGAAGCAAGCCGACCTCGGCCATCCGATTGAACTCGTCCGCAGTCCATTTCTTGGGTGCTTCCCGACTGGTCACCCTCACGAGTTTCGACAAGTCTAGCGAGACTCTTTCAGGTCGATATGCTACGACTGAAGCTGTCAGCCGGTCTAGCTTGTCTGTCAAAACTCTTCCTCCTCAAGAGCCTGGCCCATGCGGTATTACTTGAGCACGTTGCTAAGGGAGCCTATCTCTTGCTCGAGTTCGGCTCGGCGGGTGGCAGCCATTTCGTCAAGAGATTCTAACCTCCGCTCCAAAACCTGCCCCCTTTCGTAAAACTCTGACGAGCCTTCTCTAAAGGCGTCAAGAAAGTCCTCTTGCTGCGAGCCATCGAGTCCCCTACACCAACTTCGAAACTCGTCGTTGAGAGCATCCCTCTCATTGAGGATTTGCTGCCTCAGTCGAGCGCAGTATCTCTCGTGATGATTCAGCTCCGCTTGCTTTTGGGCGATCTCGGCCGCGATCGAGTTTGCTACCTCGCGCAAGTATTCAGAACGGGCGGTCTCCTCGTCCTCCTCGGCCTCGTCCTCCTCGGCCTCGTCTCTGTTGGACTGTGGTCCGATTGGGACGCCCTGGACCACGAAGTCCCCAGTGTCGTCGTAGTAGGTTACCCGGCAGCCTCTCGCCAGAGCCTCCCGAACGCTCTCCGGCAGGTCGACCAAGCGGAAAACGCGACCGTTGAGGTTGACTGTTTCCTCGTCGACCGGATCGTGAATCGTCTGCCCGGTCGGAGCACCGGCACCCCGAGTGTACGTTCCACTCTCGCTGTCAAAGTTGCTGGCCTGCCTCTTGGACCCTACAGGCAAACCCGAAGGCCGGAGAGAGTTCACTTTCATCGGGGTAGTGTAGGTCGAAGCTGGAGCGGTGTGACCTCCCGTTGCGGGCCCACAGGTGGCAGGCTCGGCCAGCGCCAGACTCGTCAGAGTCACTCCCAGGATCAGCGTTGCTTTCAATCTGTTCAACATCTCGACTTCCTTCCCAGGTGGGCCGACAAGCTCGGTTGCTTTCGAGGCCGTCACCACCACTATGGTAGACGAAAGCCGGCCAATCGTCTGTTGAGCGGCTCGCACCAGTTCGGTGACAGCGGTCACATTAAGAACGAGACGGGCGACGGGTCTCGCCGCCCGCGCTCGCAAACTTAATCTTTGACACTCTTGAGCTGAATCATGGGCAGGCTTCCCGGGCCGGTAGCTTGAGGCAGGCGTCCATCCCATTTTTGCACGGCTTGCCACTGGACCAACTCCGGTGTCAGGCTACGGGCCACTTGTTGATTGGATTCGGCCTGAGCTTGGGCCAGGGCTCTGATCGAATCGAAAGCCTTTGGGACCCAGATTGTCGTTGAGATCTTGGCGCACACTCTCGAGCAACTTCTGCTTGCCTGAACCGAAAATAGCGGTCACCTTCATCTGGCTGGCTTGACGGGAGAAGGTGTCGCGAACCTGGCTTCGGATGTAGACGTTGGTGATCTGGCGCGCGGGTTGACGGAACTCGACGAAGATATCCGGCACTTTGTGGCAATCCATACTGTAGCTGATGGCAATATCGGCGTTAATCACGGCCCCTTCCACTGAGTTAAAGGTGATGCTTTCATCGGTAGGAGACCCTTCGTGGGTGTCCGCCGTCCAAACGATGTTTTGCATAAAAGTCGGGAACTTGTAGACATCCTCAGTGACGGGATTATAGTAGACCACCCCCGTTCTCACGGGGAGATCCTCGACGCCCTTTTGGGAACCGTAGTTGTTCACTTTGATCCCCACATAACCTGGTTCGACTTTGGCACAGCCTGAGGTGAAGAGGAGAGAAGAGAGCAGTAAGCCTAGGATTAGCTTCTTGGACACGGGACTTCCTTTCTTTTAGCGAGTTGGGGGCCAACAGAACCTGGTCGAGTCAGACGGCCGGCCAACCTAACTCGACCTGTCTTGACGAAGGCAGGCTGTAGAGAGCTCGAAGAGAAAGCCAGAAGCTCATGTCTCTATAATAACTTTTTTTCCAATTTCTGCAATATAAGAAAAAATCAAACCCGAGCGGTCTTCTGGTAACTCGCTTCGATAGCCACCAAGAGCAAAGCGGCGACCACGCCGAGGGTGGCGGCCAAGAGGGCAGGAGCACCCAAACCTAGCCGAAGGAGTAGGGTACAACCGGCGAAGGCCGAGTTTCGAAAGACCAAGCGGTAACCGTTATTGAAGCGGTAGGAGATCAGAATGATGAGAATATCCGCGTATATCAGGGAAAGATAGAAATTCTGGAAGAGCGGAAACTTCACACCTCCGCCCAGGTAACGGGCCGTTGCCAAAATCACGAAAGCTGCGAAGACCAAAAGGAGAATCAGGGCCACGACTTTCTTAAGCCTGATGAAATGAAGCTGATCTCGCTCCGAGACTGTTTTCCGGTCAGCATAGAGACCTTTGTAAAAGCCTAACAGAATAAAGATCGAGATCGCCGCCGTCATCTCCGTAAGCATCGTTCCGACCCCGTGGTGGAGGGCTTGGGTGAGAGTGTCTAGGTTTTCTAACCCGTCAACTTCGGCCAATACTTCAAAGGCCTGCCTGAGAAGAAGCAGAGAAAAAATCTCGAGTTGCTTCCCCACCGAGATAGAAAAAGACTTTCCCAGGCTGAAGACCAGTTCGATGACCTCTACAATCAGGACCGCTGTAAAGGCGAGATGGATAGAGTAGAGCGGGGAGAACGGCGATTCCCACCCCGGGAGAAATCCCAACTGGATAATCTCGATAGTGAAACCGCTGGCCATGAAGAGCATAACAATCGAAGTCCAAATTCGGTCTTGGACCGCCTTCAGTCGCCAGAGTTGTTCCAGAGATTGGAACAGGCCCTCTGACCAGACCAAAATCGAAAAGGACCGGCTCATCCCATTTTTACCTCCAGCGAATCATTCCCCTCAACAATGTATCACCACTGTCCACCTTTTGTCCAGCAAACAAGAGGGGTCAGGATGCAGAAAAGAGTGGGGATGACGACCTGCCCTTGCGGAACCAAGGAAAGCTACGAGCGTTGCTGCGCCCCCTACCACCGAGGCGAGGCCTACCCAGAGACCGCAGAGAAGCTAATGCGCAGCCGCTACGTCGCTTTTACTCGCCAAGACTGGGACTATCTGGCCCGAACTCAAACCCAACCGTTCACTCGGCCAGAGCCCAACCCCGAGTGGGAAGGATTAACGATCTTGGCGGTCACCGAAGGAGGCGAACACGACCCGACGGGTTGGGTTGAATTTCAAGCACGGTTCCGACTCGAGAGTCGTCAAACCCATCATGAAAGATCGTTGTTCATCCGTCGAGGCCAGCGCTGGCTCTATGACCGGGGTGAGCCAGGTCGCCGGCAGAATCCCAAAGTCGGCCGTAATGAGCCTTGCCCCTGCGGAAGCGGAAAGAAATACAAAAGGTGTTGCGCTTAACAAAGATTTAACGTTTCGGCCCTAAGCTGGAGATCAGGAGGTCATCTCAATGTTCACTTCAGCCCTTTCAAGACCCTTCTTAGCAGCCGCTGTGGTGGCGACGGCTCTCACGGCCACAGCCGCTACGGGAGCCGAGCACAAGTCGCTCGATACGGATCGGGTGCGAATCGGTGGTAACCCCGAATTGGGGCCGCCCTGTCCCGTCAACGGCATCCTTTCCTCCCTAGCTGCCCGAGCCTCAGAGCACTGCGAGGCTGTCGGCCGAGAGCCGCTCAGACCTCATAGTCCCATTCGAGGCATCGCCACCGTACTAAATATGGTGCTTTCCGGCGGGTCCTCATCCAGGGCCTCTGAGCCGATGGCCCTGGAGATCCCGGTCACGACGCAACAGGTCCTGATGGGTCTGGGGTCGATGACTGGCGGGGCCGGACTGGCCTTTGCGGTGGGCGGTTTTTCTCGGGTTCTCGCCGCCAAGGAGCGACTGAGCAGCCCCTCAAGCCCAAAGAGGTGGCCCACCACTCCCCGAGTCCCGAGCGGCCTGCCGACGCCAAACTCATCTCTTTAAGCTGTTCCAGTTGTGGGGCACCCTCAGGCGCCGGCGCCTGCCCTTCTTGCGGTGGCCAAAACGCCCTGGTGGTGCCGGAAGGCTGGAAGGTTGTCGGACTCGGATAGAATCTCGGCTACAGTAGGGCCGGAATCTCGGCTAGACTTGAGATGAGGTGGTCAGCTTTCGTCTCTAGCTCTTGAGGAGCCACCCGGAACGTCTTCCAGGCTCCCAACTGGCGTCCGAACTCGATGTCGGACTCTTTGTCTCCCACCACCACAGCCCAGGCTGGGTCAAGACCGAGATCGGCAGCGGCCTGGAGACCAAGGCCGGGGGAAGGCTTACGACAGGAGCAGCCCCGGTCGGGGTGATGAGGGCAGAAGTAGACTCCCGAAAGGACAAGCTGGTGAGCAGCCAAGAGAGCTTCCATCCGCTGATGAATTTGATGCAGGGTCTTCTCTGTGAGATAGCCCCGACCGATACCGGACTGGTTGGTCACCACCACCAGGGGATAGCTGGCTAACTGGCGCAAGCCCTCCACCGCTCCGGGTAGAAACTCCACGCCTTCGGGGTCGGCCAGATAGTGCTTATCGACGATGATGGTGCCGTCTCGATCGAACAGGAACCAGGGGGTCAAACGGGTGTGGGCACCTTCTGAAGATAAGGCGGAAGGACCAGCGAGGCGTGATGCATGTCAGCTGAGTAGTAGCGAGTGGTCAGCTGGCGCTCTCGGAGCCGCCGTTCCAACTCGGCTACGGCCAGGTCAGCCGGGTCATCTTTCAAGGAAGCGAAACCCAGGGCCCAGGTGCCGCTTGGATAGGTCGGCATCGGCAGAAGGACCAGGCGAACGACCGGGAACACCTCCTCGAGCTGTCGCCGCATGGTGCGGATCTGGTTTTGATAGAAGAAAGGCGAGCCAGCCTGGAGAGCGGCCACCCCCCCGGGGGACAAAGCCTGTCTGAGAGTCTGATAGAACTCGGCCTGAAAAAGCGCCTCGGAAGGACCGACCGGGTCGCTCGAATCGACCAGGATGACGTCGAGGTCACGAGCCTGACGGAGGTATTCGGCGGCGTCAGCGGGAGCGTTGACCAGGCGAGGCTCGTCCTGGAGCCCGGCTGAAAGTTTGGGCATGAACTGATGACACAGCTCAATCACCCTCTCATCGATGTCCACCAGGATTCCCTCTTCAACGCAGCGATGCTTCATCACTTCGCGCATCGTGCCCCCGTCGCCGCCTCCGGCCACCAGGACTCGCTTGGGGTTAGGATGGGTAATCAAGGCCATATGGGCCAGCATCTCGTGATAGATAAACTCATCCATCTCGCAAGCCTGCACCTTGCCGTCAAGAACCAGCATGCGCCCGAAGTCTCGAGTTTGGAGAATGTCGATCCGCTGGAAAGGGCTGACCTCAGTCACTAGGACTGACTCGACTCGCACCGAGAACTGCCAACCGTCGTGATAGTCTTCAGAAAACCATAAGTCCATGGCCGTCGATACGCCGCCTCAAAGAGTCATTCCCCCCAGCAGAGAAGGCTGAAGTCTCGGACCAATTCGGCCGCCACCACGGCCGTGCGGGTGCTAGGGTCGAGCCGCGGGATCACCTCCACCACGTCGAAAGCCACCACCGACAGGCGCGACAAAACCACCAGGGCCTGCCACAATTCTCGGACCGTGACTCCCAGGCTTTCAGGGTTACCCACCCCAGGAGCGTAGGCTGGGTCGAGCACATCGATATCGAAAGTGACGTAGACGGGGCGTTTTGGCCCGATTTCGTCGACGGCCGACCGACAAGCTAGCTTGAGGTCGACTTCGTGCAGAGGGAGCAGCCGTTGATAGTGACGGGCATAGTCTTCTTCCTCTCGAGTGTAGGCTCGAACTCCGGCAAACCAGATGCTTCCGCAGCCCAGTTCCTCCCCCACTCTTCGGGCCCAAGTAGCGTGAGCATGACGTTCACCGCTATATTCCTCGAAGGCATCCAGATGGGCATCCAGACTGATCACAGCGAGCTCCGGATGATGTTGAGCTACGGCTTTGACAGTAGCTTCGGCCACGGTGTGGTCGCCACCCAGGTAGACCGAGCGCGGTGCCACGGGAATCGTCAGGTCAGCGAACTTCGAAGCGGTTACGTCCCCCTGGTCGGCCCCTTGAAACTCGGAGAAATCGGATTTCAACCTGGGGACATAGGTCTCCAAGAGATGAGACGCCTGGCGGATCGCCTCGACTCCGGCGGCCGCCCCCTGGCGACAACTGCCAGGGGCTTCAAAAGGAATTCCCACCAGATTCAGACCACTATCCGAGCGGGGACCCGAGCAGCCGAAGAAAGGCGTCATAATGCTACTACCTGGCCATGGTCAGGGACCACGACGTTCCAGCCCCGCTCACTCAAACGCACCCGTTGAGCCTCCAAGGCCTCGCCGTCGCCGTGCACCAGGAAGGTCTTTTTGGGAGGCTTCTCGAGGTGAGTTAACCAGGTGTCGATCTCGGCATAATCGGCGTGGCCGCTGAAACCCTCCAGCTTCTCCACCTCGGCTTTAACCGGCACCCACTGACCAAACATCTTGAGACGATCCTCCCCTCTCAAAAGTCGCCAACCCCGCGTGCCGATAGACTGGTAACCCACCAGCAGGATGGCGTTGCGAGGATCGGGGAGGTAGTTCTTAAGGTGGTGGAGGATCCGCCCACCGGTGGCCATCCCGCTAGCTGAGATGACGATCTTGGGGGGCGGAACCTCGGCGATAGCCTTCGACTCCTCGACCGACTCACAAAGGGACAAACCAGGATAACGCAACACGGTCTGCCCCAATTCGAGCAGAGCGCGGGCTTCTTCATCGTAGTGGTCAGTGTGCTCCCTGAAAAGGCGGGTCGTCCTGACCGCCATAGGGGAATCGATAAAGACCGGAAGCTGGGGAATGTCCTTGTTTCGTACTAACCCATTGAGGATGTAGAGAATCTCCTGAGTTCTCTCGACCGCAAAAGCCGGGATCACTAAAACCCCTTTTCGGTCAACCACCTTCTCGACCATTCGAGCCAGATTCTCCTCGATATCGTGTTCCCCGTGGAGGCGGTCTCCGTAGGTGGACTCCAGCACCAGGTAGTCGGCCCGGTCGAGAGGGACCGGGTCGTTGAGGATCGGGGCGTTGGTGCGGCCCAGGTCTCCCGAAAAGACCAGGCGCTGGTCACCCACATCGAGTTTGAGCCAAGCCGACCCCAGAATGTGGCCCGCATCAACGTAACGAGCCTCGACTCCGTCCACCACCGGAAAGGGCTGCTCGTAAGAGTGGCCGACGAGTCGGCGCAGGCAATCTTCGGCATCCGCGATGGAGTAGAGAGGCAGAGCCGGCTTATGCTTGGAGAGGCGTTTGCGATTCATATAGTTAGCCTGCTCTTCTTGAAGCCGAGCCGAATCGCGCAACAGTATCTCGGTAATGTCGCGAGTTGCCTCGGTGGCGTGGACGGCCCCTCGAAATCCATCCCGAGTAAAACGGGGAAGATAGCCCGTGTGATCGATGTGGGCGTGGGTCAAAACCAGGGCCTCGACCGAGGCGGGATCGATGGGTAGCTCTTCCCAGTTCCGCGAGCGAATCTTCTTGACCCCTTGAAAAAGCCCGCAGTCAACCTGGAAGCGACGCCCTTCCCAGTCAACCAGGAATTTGGAGCCGGTGACGGTGCCAGCCGCACCCAGGAAACGAATGGTGACCATCCGGGAACTGTTGCTCGGAGCTGACCCCCGATCCTTCCGGCGTGACTGTAACACTCTCGCAATGAATGTCGTCGGCTCAAGGTGTAAATAAAACACGTGCTGTGAGCGAACGCTCACTGGTGTGCCGGACATTCTCGAGCCGGCGGGAGCCGTGGTAGGAGGCTGAGACGCGGCAGCAGCACCGATAGACCCGTCCCCACCGGGGCGGGTCTTTTCGCAGGATTTCCTTATCGACGAGCATAAAAAGCCTCCTCATTATGCGCAACTGGTTGTTCCCCTTGATATTGGCCCTCTCCACTTTGGCCCTGGCTCAGGAGACGCGCTACCCCGATGACCTGGCCTGGCAACTGGTCAGCCCTTACGAGGTACGCCGAGTGACAAATTGCAAACAGAGACTTCGCGAGGAACAGAGCCAGGCCGAACCTCTGTTGGAGGTCCAGTCGGCTCCCCTGGGGCAGGTTTCGGTGACCCCCGACCAGGAAAAGCGTTTGGTGGCCGCCCCCTCGCAATGGCAACTCCCTCCCTTTGCGGCCGTCGAGCCGGCTTTACCCCGGGACCTCCCGGAGTCGGTCAAACAGCAACTCCGGGAACAACAGGAGAGAGAAGCGGGACCGACTCCGGATGTCTGGTCGGGACTGGCCCCGGAACAGGAGAAACCCTCCATTATGCTCAAGCCGAGGGCGGCCTACAGTCGAGACCGATTGGTCCCTCGCCGCTTAGAGACCCCCCGCCCGTTTTCTTTGAGACGCTACTCCGACAAGGGGAAAGACCCGTTCTTCCAAATCGCTCTCTACGGAGGAACGACCAGTTTCCGAGCCGAGGGGGCCTATCTGGCTCTGCGAGCTGCCGCCCTCGATCGCCAAAAGCTCGAAGGGGTCGGTAAGGAGGCTTTTCTGACCCGCATCGACATCTTTGAGGAGTTGGAAGAGCCGGCTCAGGAAGTCGACCCTCAAGCATTTCCGTTCGAAGCCGTGGAGGTGATCGGGAGGCCTCGCCCCGACCTCTTCGACTCAGGCCTGGCCAACGCCACTCTAGCCCCTAGCTGGAAGTCGATCCCGACCAACCTGGACTCCCCCCAAGAAGTTCGGTTGACGATGGGCGCCCCCAAGAAAGTCCAGCCTCGTGAGCCCAAAAAACTTCAGGAACTGATGGTGCTGGTGGCCTATTTTCCCGATTTTGGCCTGACCCTCGAGCTCGCCACGGACTCTCGCATCGCGACCGTCCAAGACCTGGTAACGCTAGGCCTGGGCGTTCAAAGTAAGCTCCTCAGGGACTGGTCAGAATAGGCTTCGAGAGGTTGCGCTCTCGATCTTGAAACCGTTCGAGAGCCAACTCGATCAAGCGGTCGAGGAGCTTAGGATAAGGGAGTCCCGAAGCCTCCCAAAGTCGGGGATACTGAGAGATAGGGGTGAAGCCCGGCAGGGTGTTCACTTCGTTGAGCACCACGTTGCCCCGGCCATCCATCAAGAAGTCGACTCGCGAGAGACCCGAAAGGTCGAGGGCTTGAAACGCCTCAAGAGCCAACTTTTGGAGCAGAGTCACGGTCTCGGGGGGAAGTTCTGCGGGGATCTTGGTGATCTGCCCCTCGGTCTTGAAATACTTGCTTTCATAGTCATAGAAATCTTGTCCGTGGATGATCTCACCGGGCACCGAGACCTCGGGGTGGTCATTACCCAGGACCGCCAGCTCGATCTCTCGAGGGTTCTCAACGGCTTGCTCTATCAAGATCTTGCGGTCGAACTGGCAAGCCAGGTCGAGAGCCCTGGCCAACTCCTCCCGGGTGCGAGCTTTGCTGATACCGACACTCGAGCCCAAATTGCAGGGCTTGACAAAACAGGTCAAGCCGGGCATTTGCTCAAGCTCGGTGAGGACCGTCTCTCGCTCTCGCTCCCAGCGGGAACGAAGGAGCACCGCTGACGGGAGAAGGGGGAGTCCGGCAGAGCTCCAAACAGCCTTCATCACGGCTTTATCCATCCCCACCGCCGAACTCAAAACCCCGGCCCCAACATAGGGGATGCCCAGCATTTCGAAAAGTCCCTGGATGGTTCCATCCTCACCAAAGGGCCCATGCAGAACGGGAAAGGCTACATCGATACGGGACCCCTCATCCGCCTCTTTTCCGACCGGGATCAAGGCTTGCTGCCCCGGGCCAGGGCGCAAAGCCAGCGAGCACGCGCCTCCCTCAGCCACACCCGCCTCCAGGGCGGCCTTAGTCTCTACGGGAGGTAGCCACTGGCCTTCCCTCGTAATAGCAACGGGAACAACTTCATAGCGATCAGGGTCGAGGTTGTCAAGCACGGCGCGAGCCGACATGACTGACACCTCGTGCTCACCAGAACGCCCACCAAAGATGACGGCAACACGAATTTTTTTCACAGCAGTCAGTTCGAGAGCCCCAGCGGGCAACCTGCCGAACAAAAGGTCGGTGGCCCGTGGATAGGCCGATCGACAAAAGCGACGAGCAATGGATGGAGAAGGTCCGGGTTCCGGCCATCACCACCGTGTTGTTCACTCGCCAACTGGCCATTATGCTCAAGACTGGCGTTCCGATCATGAACGCGCTGGACACGCTCTCCCATCAACCCGAGCAACCGAACTTTGGTGAGGTCGTCAACACGGTGGCCGAGCGAGTTTCGCAGGGCCACCACTTCTCATCGAGCCTGGCCAAGTTTCCTCGTGTTTTCCCAAGTGTCTACATCGCCATGGCCTCCATCGGTGAGAACACGGGCCACCTCGACGCTTCCCTGGAGCGACTGGCCGACTGGCAAGAGGCCGACGACCGTCTTTATCGACGGGTGAAAGGCGCCCTGACCTACCCGGCCTTTGTTTTTATTCTCACCTGTTTTCTGACTCTCATCTTGTTCTACACCGTTTTGCCCAATTTCATCAACATCTTCAACGAGATGGAGATCGAGTTGCCGGCCATGACGAAAGTCATGATCGCCGTCACCAACACGGTCAAAAACCCGGGGGCCTGGGTGGTGGGTCTAGCCGTCCTGCTAGGTGGGTTCGCGGCTCTTCGCGACCTCTACCGCACTGAAGCCGGTAGCGTGATGATCTTTCGTTTTCTTCTCGCGATTCCGATGATAGGGCCGATGCTGCGGTTAGCCACCACCTCTCGCTATGCTGCCACAGCAGCAGCCCTCATCGATTCCGGCGTCGACCTGCCCAGAAGCCTGAAGATGTCAGCTCACGCCAGTGGTAGCCCGGTCTTGATCGCCGATGCCAAATCGATGGTCAACAGCATCCAGGAGGGTGAACTGGTCTCGGCTCATATGGCCACCCGGCCCGAAGTCTATCCTCGAACCCTTTCTCAAATGGTTGCCGCTGGGGAAGAGTCTTCCCACGTCTCGGATATGTATGCCCGTCTGGCATCCTATTACGACACCGAAGTGGAGGCCAAAATCGAGACTCTGGGAGCGGCGCTCGAGCCTCTTCTCCTAGGATTCGTGGCTTCGATCGTAGGTTTCATCGTGCTCTCGGTTCTGATCCCCCTTTACAGCTATCTGGGGACCCTCGCTTGAGCCGGGTCTTGTTGGCTTTGCTGCTGATGCTGACGGTGGTGGCCGCCGGTCAGCCAGCCGAGCAATCTGAGCAACAGCTCCGAGAGAAGGGCATCATCCAAGGTTATCCCTCGGGGGAGTTTGAGGGCCGTCGGGCCGTGAGCCGAAATGAATTGGTCGAACTGGTCAAGGCGCTCACCAACGACCTGGATGACGCCCATCATCGCTTGGCCGGCCAGACCGAGTTCCGAAACCTCGGTCGCCTTCTGAGGACCTTCCGCGAAGAGCTACTCGAACTCGAATCCCGTGTTGACGACCTCGGCGAGAGTCTTGACTGAGAAGGCGGGGGTCGTGACCAGGGCGAACGGGGCGCCCATGAGTAGGAAGTTCTACGTCACCACACCGATCTACTACGTCAACGCTCCCCCCCATATGGGGACCGGCTACACCACCATCATCGCCGATGCCCTGGCCCGCTACCATCGAATGCTAGGGCAGGACGCACTGATGGTCACGGGCAGCGACGAACACAGCCAGAACATTGCCGACAAAGCGGCTGCGGAGGGCTTGACACCCCTGGAGTTCTGCGACCGTCTCATCCCCGAATTCACCAAGGCCTGGGACCTGCTCGACATCGGTGACTACGGCTTCTACCGAACTTCCTCACCGGAACATCGGCGCACCGTGCAGGCCGCCTTTCGACGAATGCACGCCAACGGGGATATCTATAAGGCCGACTACTCAGGCTGGTATCACACCACCGACAACCGCTTTGTGGACGAGAGCGAGCTTCCCAAAGACCCCGAGAACGATCCCTACCTCAAACATCTCACCGAAGAAGCTTACTGGTTCCGCCTCTCCAACTATCAAGACTTTCTCCTTCAATACCATCAGGACCACCCCGAGGCCATCATCCCGGCCTTCCGCCGCAACGAGATGCTCAACCGAATCAAAGGTGAACTTCGGGATCTTTGCATCAGTCGGAGCTCGACCAACTGGGGGGTCCCCTTACCCTGGGACGAAAGCCATGTCTTCTATGTCTGGGTCGACGCTCTTTTTACCTACATGACGGGTAGCAGCTTTGACGCCGAGGCAGCCTGCCAAGCACTCGACCAGGGGAAAGACCCCCTATCGGTTCAGTCGAACGAGAACTACTGGCCTTGCGACCTTCATATCATGGCCAAGGATATCCCCTGGTTCCATACCGTGATCTGGCCGGCCATGCTGCAATCAGCCGGCCTGCCGCTGCCTAAACAGTGCCTGGTTCACGGCTATTGGAACTTCGATGGCACCAAAATGAGCAAAAGTAAGGGCAACGTCTTTCACCCCGAAGACGCTGTGGCTTTAGTGGGAGCCGACGGAGTTCGCTACTTCGTGCTGCGAGAAGTTCCGGTCGGGATGGATGGCAACTTCTCGGTCAAAGCCCTGGCTGAGCGCTACAACTACGATCTCGCCAACGATTTCGGCAATCTGGTCTACCGGATGCTCACCATGGCCGGCCGTTTTCTCAAAGGCACCGTGCCGGTCGTCACCGACTACGCCCAGGCCCATCAACCGCTGATGAAACTGCGGCAGGAAACTGCGGACAAGGTTCTCGACCACTACCAGAAGCTCGAGTTTAAAGAGGCTCTGGAAAGTAGCTGGGAGTTGGTCCGGGCCATGAACCGTCTGATCGACGAACAGAAGCCGTGGGAACTCAACAAAGACCCCTCGCGTCGGGGAGAGCTAGAATCGTTCTTCGCCGCCATCCTGGCCTCCATCAAGTCCCTCTTACTTCTACTGGCGCCGGTCTTGCCCGGTGCGTGCGACAAAATCTGGGCCCAACTCGGGCTCGAGGGGAAGGCCAGCGAGGGTCGCCTCGATCAGGCCTCCGCCCCGCTCGACCAAGAACTCACCATAAAGAAACCCCAGATCGTCTTTCCCAAGCTCGATCTGGCCAACCTCGAGGAGGAGTTTATGACCCGAAAACAAGAGCTAACCGGGGAGAAGCCCGAACCGGCCAAACCCGTCAACGGCAAGCCTCAGGCCGAAGAGGGCGACAAGCCGATCCAGTATGACGATTTCGTCAAGGTCAAAATGATTACGGCCAAGGTGCTCAAAGCTGAGGCGGTCGAAGGAGCCGACAAGCTTTTGCGGCTCACGCTCGACGATGGAAAACGGCAAGACCGGACAGTGGTGTCAGGGATCAGAAAATTCTACACCCCCGAGGACATGGAGGGGCGTCTGATCTGTATCGTGGACAACCTCAAGCCCCGCAAAATCTTCGGAATCTTGAGCGAGGGGATGATTCTCGCGGCTGGCGGAGGGGACACCCCTATCACCCTGGTCACTCCCGTTCAGGAACTCCCTCCCGGCACTCCCGTCGGCTAAAGACCGGTCAATGAAGACTCCGCTGTTCAGCCTGGAGTTGCTGAAGTTTATCGTGGACGGTCTCGTTGCCGGGGTCAAAGTCGAGAATTCGGCGGCAAACTCGCACAGCGTCTTGAAGTGAGCCCTTCTGATAATAAGCGTCGGCAGATCGGTAGAACCAATCCCGCAACTGCTGAAGGGGCCGCTTCTGGCGTAGGAAGACCTCGCCTAAAAGCTCGAGAGCCACAGCCGACTCTTGGGGAGCCAACCGGATCACCTCGTTAAAGGCTCGGATCGCCTCTTTGTCCTGGCCTTTGAGAAGATGGGCCTGACCCAAGGCGGTATGGGTCTCCCAGCGACCCGGAGCCAGCTGATCGCTTTTCTGGAGATACTGAAGAGCGAGGTCAGCGTAGCCTCGGTCAAGATGGTAGTCACCGAACTGATAAAAGATGTCGGGCTTGACGTGCTCGACCAGTTGGCGCACGGGGTCACCAGCGCCCGGACCGTGTTGACCATCGACCACCTCGGGTAGGCGTAAGGTCTCTTCGTAACGCGACACCGCTCCGTCCCAGTCCCCCATCATATAGTAGAGCTCGGCGCAATCTAGATATTGCTGAATGACGGTGTAGTAATCCTGATGGCGGAAAGCGACGATGATCAACTGCTCGCGCAGGTCGAGGTTGGAAGGGTCCTCGGCTACCAGTTGAAGGTAGATCTCGAGGGCTTGCTGCCAATGGCCTTGAGAGGCTAGTCGGTTGGCCTCATGTACTTGCCGCTCAATTCCCATTGCTCGCCCGAGTTCTCCCCCTCAGGCGGGAGGTTTGGCCTCGCCCGAGCTAGGCTCCTGCCTCCGAGGGAAGCCAGGGTAACCCCCTGAGGTGCCGAAAGAATCCCTATGGCTGAATCTCGTTGCCTTAAACACCAAGAGCGGGTGGCCACAGCTCGCTGTGCCGCTTGCCTTAAGCCTCTCTGCGACGAATGCGCTCTACCCACCGAGGAGGGAACCTTCTGCGGCTTCGAATGCCATCAGAAACGACTTGCCGCCAACCAACGAGTGGAGCAAATGCAGGCCGAAGAGGAGGCCATGAAGGCCTGGCGATTCCAGCGCAAACTGGTCTCGACGGCTGTTTGGCTTCTGGTGATCGTGGGACTGGCCGTCGGTTGGCCCTACATCCCCGACAGCATCACGGGTCCGATCGAGGCGATGTGGGCATCTGTCACCGGCAAGTGATCGAACTGTGTGTGCTCGACCTTGACGGCACCGTTCTAGACCCCCATCAAGAGAAGCCCGTCGCCCCGGAGGTCGTCAAGGCCGTTTCCCGAGTCTTGGAGCGGGGGATTCAAGTCACCCTGGCTACTGGCCGCACCCTCGACTATGCCGCGGCCGTAGCCAAGACACTGGGGCTTCGGTTGCCCCTCATCACCTCTCAAGGGGCGGTCATAGGCCGTCCTGGCCAGACCCTCTGGCAGCAGCTGATCGACCCCGAGCCGGCCCGCCGCGTAGTGGAGTGGGCAGACTCCTGCGATCGGGTGGTGGCCCTTTACAGTCACGGCCTGGTTTATCAAAGGCTCGAACTCGAACAGGCTCAGGTCTACGATCACCTATTTGGAGGAGGGCGCCACCGAGTGCAGCGTTTCGGGCCGCTTTTCGAGGAGCGACCGCTGTCCAAGTTTATCGTGGTCGATGAGCCACCGGCCGAGACCGAACTCAAGCAGCTCTTCGAACCTGACCTTCAGATCGTCAAAACCCATCAAAGACTGGTTGAGGGGACAGCCGCCGGAGTCAACAAAGGAAGCGGCCTGCGTCGACTTTTGAACCACCTCCAAATCGACCCCGGCAGGACGCTGGTGATCGGGGACAACCACAACGATCTCCCCATGTTCGAGGTAGCCGGCCTGTCAGTGGCCATGGGTCAGGCCGAGAGCAAGGTTCAAGAGGCAGCCGACTGGATCGCTCCCCCAGTGGAAGAGCACGGTGTGGTGGCGGCTTTGGAACGATTCATCCCCTGAGAGGGATCGACCGGCCAAGCGCATAATGCGCGGATATGGCTAACGAATCCCACCCTGGATGTGGTTTGCCCCAGTCTGATGAGGAACTTCGACGCCTCCTCAGCCCCGAGCAATATCGCATAACCAAAGAAAACGGCACCGAGCGACCCTTCGACAACGCTTTTTGGAACCATAAAGAGAAAGGCCTCTATGTCGACGTCATCTCGGGCCGACCCCTCTTTCTCTCTGCCGACAAGTTCGACTCAGGCACCGGTTGGCCCAGCTTCACCAAGCCTGCCGATGCTGACGAGATCGTCGAAATCCGCGACACGTCCCACGGAATGGTGCGCACCGAGGTGCGCTCCAAGACGGCCGATTCCCACCTGGGCCATGTCTTCCCCGACGGCCCCGCCCCGACCGGCCTGCGCTACTGCATCAATTCAGCGGCCCTGAGGTTCATCGCTCAAGAGAAGCTAGCTGAAGAAGGCTATGAGGAGTTTCTACGAGATTGAGGACCTGGGGATGGCTCCTCCTCCTGCTCAGTCTGGTCAGTGGGGGTGGCTGGGCTCAAGAAGGCGACTTTCTTCTTGAGACCACCGAATTTGAGGTAAAAGACCAGTATCAACGGCCTTACCTGGTCGAAAACGGGACGGCCTGGATCGCCGTCAGCCTGATGCAGGGCGACGACCAGCAGGCCGACCTTCAGAACTATCCCACTCTGAGTGCCTCCGGCATCGAGTATGCCACCTCAGGAGACCCGGTCGAGCCCCTTCTGTTCCCGATCAGTCGGGGGGTGGCCAAAGTCCAGTTCGTGGTCTTCAACGACGCCGGCAAGAACCCCGTCAGCTACAACGTCAAACTGGTCGAAGAAGAAGATGGCGTCAAGTATGAATACCCCTTTATGGACGGGGTTTGGCTGGCTGGCAACCAGACTCCCGCCGAACAACTTCAGACCGCTCGCCTCGCCCCTCACGCCAACTGGGAGCTGATGGCTATCGGAATCTTTCTGCTGGTGGCAGCCGTCTTGATCTACATCGGCTTTGGACGCTCGCTGTTCGCTCGCATGCTGTTTAACCGACACCTGGCCGTTTCCAGCGCCACCGCAACCTCCAACCTCCTGGTGGGTCTGGGCTGGCTCTCGCTGGCGGTGGTAGCACCCCTACTCTACTATTTTCCTTACATTATCTGGCAACAGCAATACTGGATTTACCTCTTAACCGCCGGGGGTTACATTCTGGTGGTGGGACTGGTTTACAGCCTGGGCCTGATGATGACGAAGAGGTAACTGAATATGTCTCAACAGAACACTCCAGGCAGCGGCTCCGACCTGGTCCGAATTCGCCCAACCCTGATCATCGGATTGGGGGGAACCGGTGGCGATGTTGTTCTGAGAGTTCGCAAGCGGTTCTATGAAAAGTATGGGAGCCTGGCCGAGTTTCCCATCGTGGGCTACTTGTGGCTCGACACCGACCGCAGCGAGAAGCATATCCTGGGCAAGGAAGTGCGGGAGTATGTCCGCATGACCGACACCGAGCGTTTGATGGTGACGGTTGCCGACACCACCGTGATCACCAACAACCTGAAGGAACCCAACTACGCCCACATCGATAAATGGTGGTATCCCGGGCTATCGGCTTTGGGTCAGATGAACGAAGGGGCCGGCCAGATCCGGGCTTACAGCCGACTCGCTTTCTTTCATCACTATCAGGACATTCGAACGGCCGTGGTGGAGGCCAATCGCCGAGTGCGAGACCCGATGGCTGCCGAGAGAATGATGAACTCGTCCCTGCTGAAAGACCTGGGGATGCTCGCTCAGGTCGAATTCAACCAGCCCACCAACGTCTACATTATTTGCTCGATCGCTGGCGGAACCGGCTCAGGGATGCTGGTAGACATGTCGTTTCTGGTCAAGGATGTTTTTCAGGAAGGAAATCTGACCACCTCAGCCTTCCTGGTCTTTCCCGACCATTTTGGGGCTATCACCAACGAAAAGATGCGCGCCAACGCTTACGCCCTATTGAAAGAGCTCAACTATTTCAGCTACGGCGTGCCCGAGTTTGGGGTGGAGTGGGAGCGGGGCAAGCCTAGCACGATTCCGATCCCTCCTTTTGACTACTGTTACGTCTTTGATAACCAAAACGCCGCCGGCCAGGTGACAGGCGGTCAACCGGGCAGCCAGGAGCTGATTTTCGAACTGTTGGCCGACGCCATCTTCAAGGATTTCTCTCACGGTGAATTTGCCGACCACAAACGCAGCGCCAGGGTCAACCTGCGCCAATACATGAACAAGACCTACGACTACGAGCACCCCACCTTCAAACAGAAGTTCATCCAACGTTACGGCTCGCTCGGCATGTCGACCATCGTGGTCCCTCACGACCGGATCATTACGGCCTGCAGTTATCGCCTGGCCAGTGAGATTTTGCAGACCTGGGGCGGGCAGGTGGCGGGCAGCTTCAATCCCGCCGATGTTCCCCGCTACGTCAAAGACCAGTTTCTCGATCAGGTTCAGCTGTCAGAAGACGATAAGGCTCGCCGCCACGACATCCTCTATGGTCTGCTCGATGATGGGGGCACAGCCGACCCCGCCAAAGGGAAAGCGGCTGGCCTGTTGCGCGAGCTGTCCAAATGGAAAACCAGCGTGCTCCAAGCCGTGGCCAGAGGGGAGCATACTCAAAAGCGACAGCCTTTGCGAGACTTCCTGGAAGAAAAAGCCGAAGAGGAAGAAAAGCGACTGTGGTCTGAGAAATTGGGTCCCGAGCCGGAGCAGTGGGGCTTCTATCCCCGCACGATGCGGGCCAACCAGGACGCTCTTT
>CAYRFU010000087.1:0-20858 GCA_964423525.1 uncultured Burkholderiales bacterium
GTGCGGCGGCCCAGGTGGTCACTGCCTTCCCCTTAGCCTTCAAACGGGATATGCGGGAGGCCTTGGATGGGACCCTGGAGTTCTTCCCAAAAACCAACCAGCTTTTGACAGAGCTTGACCAGGCCGGAGAGGCCAAATCGACCATGATGGTGGCGGGCTACAGAAAACTCGGTCAGGAGATCTGGGAGACGGGGGCCGGGCGAGTCGACCGTGCCTACTTAGGGATTAAGGGTGGTCTCCAAAGCGTGGCCGAGAACATCTCGCGCGGCTTTCACATCGCCGACCCAAGGAAGCACGACAAGTAATCGGCTAGTCTCACTATCATCCACCTTCAGGTTTCAGTCCGTTTTCAGGGGCCCGGCTTAGCCTGCACGACGGAGGTCGAAACATGGATTTTCATCAAGTCATCAACCACGGGGACGCGGGTCGCCAGGGCGGTTTTTCGGTTCGCTATTCAGGCCAGAACGTAGCCGGAGAGATAAGCAGAGATGTCTACACCAACGTGGAGCATCCCGGCATCAAGGACAGCCTCATTGTCACGGACCTGGATGAGAAAGTCGGGTTGGAGGTGTCTTTCCGAGGCCTTGATGGGGGGACGTTTGTCAGTATCCGTAACAGCGATGGGGAATACTCGACGGAAACCCTCTATCCGGTTGAAGTGGGGCCCAGCGACCTCGGTCGTGACCTGACTGAAGGGCTGACCATCCGCCAAGTGGAGGTCAGTGACCGGACTGGTCCCATGCTGGTCTCGATGTGCGACACGACCGGCAACCTCCACGAGGTGCGGGTCGGTCCAGAGAACCCCTTTCTCGAGGAACTCGGCGGCTTCATTCGCGACGTCTATGTCGTTGAACCTGGGTCCCCGCCGATTCTTGGCGGCAAGCCTTCGGAGGCGTCCGTCATTCTGCCTGAGGAGCTCGCCTCGATCCCCTCCAACCGCTGGGAAGTGACTCCCGAGATCGAGCGATTCCATCGAGAGCACTTTGGCGCTCGCAGTAATGAGCAACTCAGGCAGAAGGAGGGGTTCGAGTTGACCGAGGTGGTAGGTCCGTTCTTGGCTGAGCGCTATGGAGAGCAAAAGGACCTCAAGGTGATAGAACTAGGCGCGTCCACCTCCCCCGCCGTGGCTACGACGCTTCAAAAGAATTTTTCTCACTATTTCGGATTAGACGCCTCCCAGCCGCTTCTGGAGCGAAACAGAGACTTGATTACTGAGCCGGGATTTGAGGTGTCTCGAGCTTACCCGGTCCTGGGAAACACCTATAATATGCCCTTCACCGACGACGTAGCCGATGTGGTCTTCACCAGCTGCCACCCGCCTTTCGTGTCCTCCTCACCGGGCGACATGATCCAGGCTTTCGCAGAGGTCCATCGAGTGCTCAAACCCGGAGGAGAGTTCCTCCTCTTTCCGAGCTACCCCGGAGAGTTCGAGCCTGCCGTCAACGATTGGGTCGAGAACCATTTCGAGGTGGTAGCCACCGAGGCCCGTTCTAGTAGAGACCGACAGGTGGTCATCTACAGGAAAACAGCTGAATCTTAAACCAGTGAGAGGTCCACTTTGCGGCTGGCTTTATCGACCGCTTGGACGGTCACCTCAACCCGGTCTCCCAGGCGAAACCTCCGTCCGGTGTTGCGACCTTCTAGGGCTAGCTCGTCTTGCAAGAACTGATAGTGGTCGTCGCTCAAATCGTGGACGCTGACCATCCCCTCGGCCAGACAATCGAGCCGGACGAAGAACCCGAACGACTGAACGCCGGAGATGACGCCGCCGAAGGTCTGACCGAGTCGCTGTCCCAGATATTCAGCCTTTTTCAAAGCCACCGAGTCTCGCTCGACATCGAGGGCCACCCGCTCTTGCTTGGAAGCGTGAGCGGCGATAGTGTCGAGGTCGCAACCAGGCTGTTGTCCTTTCAGCAAGCGATGGACGACGAGGTCGGGGTAGCGGCGAATGGGCGAGGTGAAATGGGTGTAGTGAGGGGCAGCCAGGCCGAAGTGGCCGAGGTCTTTGGTTTGGTAGCGGGCCGCTTCCATCGAGCGCAGTAAGACGGTTGTGACCAATTCTTCTTCGGGCCGACCGTTGGCCCAGGTCAGCACTTCGTCGAAGGAAACTGAGCCTCGCCTATAACCCAGAGCAGTCAGAAATTCCTGGACATTCTCCAGTTTGCCGGGGGCAGGTTGGTCGTGGACGCGATAAAGAAAGGCCAGGCCTTCTCGGTGAGCGTGGCTTGCCACCAGCTCGTTGGCCAGGAGCATAAACTCCTCCACCAGACGCATACTGTCGAGACGCACCGACTCCCGGACATCAAGAGGGCAACCCGCCTCATCGAGGTCGATCACGGCCGCAGGCAGGTCGAAGTCGAGACTCCCTCGTCGAGAGCGCCGCGCCTTGAGAATCTTGGCCAGGCGGCGTAGAGTCTGGACCTCAAAAAGTAGCTCTTTGTGGTCGGGCCGAGTTGGTTCGGACTCCAACAGATCCTGGGCTTCCCGATAGGTCAGGCGAAAGCGCGAGCGGATGACGGTTTCCCGAAACTCGTGGTCCATCACTTGAGCTTGCTCGTCGAGGGTCATCAGCACCGAGTAGGCTAGTCGGTCCTCATCCGGCTTGAGAGAACAAAGCCCATTAGAGAGCGCCTCTGGCAGCATCGGGACCACTCGGTCCACCAGATAAACCGAAGTAGCTCGACGCGAAGCCTCTTCATCCAAAGCCGTTCCAGGGCGGACAAAGTGGCTGACATCAGCGATGTGGACCCCGATTCGGAAGGTTCCGTTTTCGAGACGTTCCAGAGAGAAGGCGTCGTCGAAGTCTTGGGCTGTGGCGGGGTCGATGGTGAACACCTTCAGGTCCCTCAGATCGAGTCTCTTTTGGGGGACTTGTAGCGAGAGTTTTGAGGCCTCCGCCTCCACCTCTTCAGGGAACGCCTGCTCGAGACCCCGCCCTTTGATGAGAGAAAGCACATCCACCCCGGGCTGATCGGGGAATCCTAGCACTTCCACGATACTGCCCTCGGGGCTTTTCCGACCATCCCCCCAGTTCTCGATGAAGACCACCACTTTCTGTCCTGACTTGGCCTGGCGAGCCTCGACAGCCGGGATATAGACATCAAAGGGAAGTTTGGGGTTGTCGGGCTTCACTAACCCGAATCGATCGCCTCGGGTCTTCAGCAGACCCACCAATTCTCGCCGTGCTCTCTCGAGAATCTTGATCACGGACCCTTTCGGCCCCCGGCCCTTGCGACGGCCTTCAAGGCGGGCTACCACCTTATCTCCGTGGACAGCCGTGGCTAGTTTACCGGCCGGGACGAAAAGGTCGGGTTGGTCCGGTTGGCGTTGATGAGGGACCACGAAGCCTGAGCCGCTCGAGGTGACGTCGAGCCAGCCGACCACCAGATTGATCTGGTGGGGAAGAGCATACTTCCCGCTCTTGTTCTGATAGATCTCGCCCTCGCTTTGGAGTCTTTCGAGGAGACGATCGAACTGCTGAGGCTTTAGCTCAGTGCCTTCAGCCAGTTCAGCGCGGCTAAGAGGCCGGGGGGCCTCGGCCAGCTTTTCGAGGATGGGGGATGTCATTTCTTGTGAAACTGCTCCATTTTCTTGGGGAGGGTGTTGGGCTCGCTTGGAGCTTGGTCGGGAAGTTCCTGGTCCGCCTTGGCGTCTTTTTTCTCAAGAGGTAGCGGCGCGGTCACGAATAACAAAGCCGGCTTGTCTTTTCGAAGGCTCCCTCCGGGAGCAGGCTGCTGTCGGAAAACCACGCCAGGAGGCGACTGCGAAGGGATTCGCATGATTTCATAGTTCTTGGTGATGGCAGCCAGACGCTGTTCGGCGTCTTCGATGGAAAGGCCCGTCAGCTTGGGAATCGAGCGCCCAGTTTCTTGTTCGTCCTCAGGCAAAACAAAGTCTTGGCCCCAAATGGGCGAAAGGAGCAAGAGGATGAGCCAGAGTGCTCTTTTCATTACGCTCCCAGACTTTGAAAAAGGGTGAGAAGAGGGCTGATCATGCCGATCAGAAAAGCTCCCACGAGAATGCCCATGAAGCCTATGAGGAGCGGTTCAAAAAGGGCCAGAATCGACTCCACCAGAAGGCCGATCTCATTGTCGTAGAAGTTCTCGAGAGAGGAGAGGGCCCGGTCCATCTCGCCAACTTGTTCGCCTGCCTCGATCATGCTGGTCAGATGACCTGGGGCCCAGGAGCACTGGGCCAGCGAAGCCGCCAGACCATCGCCGTCACTGATCAATTTGACCACTCTTCCCAGGCCGTTCCGAATACGCCAGTTCTTGACTGTTGCCGCACTGATTCGAATGGCCGGGACCATGGTGATGCCGGCGTTAAGCAAGGTGCGTAAGCAGCTAACGAAGCGATGGCTTTCGCTAAAGACAAATAGGCGCCAGACAACGGGGAGCGTCAAAGAAACTTCTCCCCACCATTTCTGTCCAGGGGCGCTCTTGAGCCACTGGCGGGCCAGGAACACGACCAGTCCCAAGGTCTTCCACGTCGTAAACGAACTCTTCTATTGGGACATCGTTGACGGACACGCTGGAAGGCCAGTTCTGCTTGGCCCGAAGCCGGAAAATCTGGGCTACTCCGTCAAGCTGCGTAGAGGCGTAGAGCTTTTGGTCGCTGGTTCGAGACAATCCGAAAAGGCGGGCAAACAGCAAGATGAGAATGCCTCCGATCAGGCCGATCAGGAGGAAGGCCAAACCCACTTCAAGGAGTGAAAAACCCCGTTTTACAGTCTTTGCCAACTGCATAGGACAACCGAGATCGGTAGGCCCATCGCTCCTAACTCGCTGGCATCCATCCCCTGCCAATCGTAGTTATATTTGCGACTTCCGGCTACTGTGAGCGTGCCTTTTCCCAGACTAGAATAGATTCCGGTCAGATAGTCGCGTGAGTAGCTGGGTAGCCCCGCGTTTCGCATGCGAAGCCCCAGAGCGTTGATTTCGTTGGCTGTTGCGAGGGTTGGCCAGGAAAATGAGTTGAAAGCGTAATCCCAGGTGTAGTCGGACCAGTAGGTCGGGTTCTCCTCGGTCGAATGTTCTGGCACAATGACACCTTCGTGATTGAGCATGTGCTCGCGAAAATCGACTTGGTTGGCAACCAACACTGCCTGCACCTGAGTCTCACTCACAGCGGGATGGCCAGCCATACGAAAGTTGTCAGCAGCCCAGGGACCAGAGCTATAGTGGCTAACGTAGTCGTCTTCCAGGGCCATGAGATCCGCGGCCAGGTCAAAAGGGGTGCCACCAGCGTCGCGGACCTTATTTTTGAAGCCTACGTTCATACCGCTGCCGGTGATGATTCCCCGATTCAGGATGACCAGTTCATCGTTGCTTCCTCCAGGGTCGGTGGCGTCCGGTCCGACCTTATGAGAAGGGTTGTTGTAGGGTAGACCTCCCGGTACTCCTGGACCAGCGCTAGCAACCGGATTGAGAGAATCGGTGGGCGCTTCGTGCTCAGCCAGAATCATCATGTCGAGGCGGTCGAGAGTCGGGTCGAGGGCGTCGCTGGTCACATCGTAGCTGAGCACAGCCTTACCGTCGACCAGTCCCCTGACGAAAACTGGGGGGCCTTTGGGGCCGTAGCCGAAATCGTAGGTCGTGTTGGAGGTCTGCAGTTGCACATTGGTGATGATATTGTCATCGAGGGTGTAGCTGGCCAGTTGGGTGCCCCGCACGATCTTTTTGATCTCCAGTCGGTCCCCAGTGGTTTCGACGCTTCCGTCGCCGTTGATGTCCCCCACGAGGTCAGGGGGATAGGTGGCATTTGGTAAACCTGGGTCGTCCCAGGCCACCTGGTGCTGGACCTTTTCGGTGGCCAGAGTCGAGTCAAAATTCTGCGTGTTGTTCATCATCAGATTGACCAGGTGGGTCTCGTATTCGGTGTAGACATCTTTCTCCCAAAGGAAACCGATCGTCTTCTTCTCGACCGAACTCACGGTCATCTTACCATCGATGAACTCGACCAGGACGCCGTCGCTTTCTTCGCTGATGTCGAGAGTGGTCAAGTTGCTTTGTTATCGAGCGATTTCCAACATTTCGGGCGTGGTCAGAATCTCAACATTCAATTCTACCGCCGGATCGGCGGTGAGCGTGGTCGGCAAAACGATCTTCCCGCCGGGGACCCGAGTGGCCAAGTCGTCGTGAATGATCTCCCCGGGGGGAATCTCCCCGTTGAGCATCAGAGGAGCCTGATCGAGACCACCCAAACTATCGTGGTTTTGCACGTAGATGTCCCCGGCCGCTTTGATCTGAGCGTTCATGGTGACGGTGGCCTCGGCGTGGGCCTCCGTTTTGTCGATGCGACGGAAATGGTGATTGTCGTGCCAGATGCGAAAATCGCCGTTATCACCGTTGGCGTTGACGAAGATCGGTCCGTTGATCTCCGGGTCGGCCCAACCCGGGAGGATGTAGTTGCCGTTGGAGACGACCAGGAAGTTGGTCAGGGGAGAGGTCAACTTGACGGTGGCCAGACTGGTGGCCTGGGCTCGGCCGCTCTGTCCCACCCAACGGATGGTGCGAAAGGTGCCCTCACTGGGATAGAGGGCCGGATAGCTCTCGACAAAAAGCTGGAATTCTCCGCCGATGTCGGCCGGGGTTAGGCCCATGGATTGGCTGGTGACGGGGTAGGGGAAGGCCGGGTCGTTATACCACTCAATGCTTTCGTCGCGCATCATCACCAGGGCCATTTCCAGCCCCGAATCGGCCAGAGCCCGAGCCCGCACGGTTTCCTGACCGAGTTGGAGGAAGCGGGTGGTCTGAGTGTAGCGATAGACCGCAGCCGTGGTCAGAGTCGACAAGATCAAGACAACGAGCAGAACGAACGGTATGGCGAATCCCCTGAATCCCCTCATAGTCGAATTGTAACAATTCTTTGATCGGCTTGCGACCCCTTTACTTAGTTGTCTAGAAATTGTTCGAGTTCGTCGGCGGGAGCCGGATGAGCGAAAAGGTAACCCTGTCCATAAAGACAGCCTTGTTGGAGGCATAGGTCTCTTTGAGACTGGGTTTCGATCCCTTCGGCCAGGGTCGCAAGCTCCAGGCTGTCGGCTAGAGCCAGGATGGCGCTTACGATGGCTCGACTCTCTTCGTCTTGGCTCAGCTCGCTGATCAGGCTGCGATCGATCTTGAGCAGGTGAGCCCGAGCCCGTCGGATCTGGCGAAGAGAGGAAAGGCCTTTGCCGAAGTCGTCGATGGCGACCTTGACGCCGTGATGGGCCAGATTGGCGAAGGCGATCTCGGCCCGGTCAGGGTCGAGGTCAGCATCTTCTTCTCGAATGTCGACAGTAAACTGACTCGCCTCAAGCTGATGGGCGGCCAGGCTGGCCATCAGATGATCGGTTAAACCCGGACCTAGGAGTTGGGCCGAGGATAGGTTGACGCTGACGAAAAGGTCGCGGCCCTGGCTTTTCCACTGGGCTGCCTGTTGACAGGCACTCTCGATAACCCATTCGCCGATCGCGACGATCAGTCTTGACTCTTCGGCGACCCGGATGAAGTCGCCAGCCGTCATCAGTTCTCCCTCACGATCCCACCGGAGGAGAGCCTCGAGCCCGACCACTTTTCCCGAGGCTAACTCTACGATCGGTTGGTAGTAGAGGCGAAACTCTTCACGCTTGAGGGCCGCGTGCAACCCGCTCTCAAGGGTCAAACGTCTTTGGTGACGCTGCTGAAGGTCGGGCGTATAGAACTGATAGCGAGCCCGGCCCAGTTCTTTGGCGTGATACATCGCGCTGTCGGCGTGACCGAGCATTTGTTCTGAGGTGGTCGCATCGTTGGGGCATAGGCTAACCCCAATGCTGGTGGTCAAGTGGATCTCCTGACTCTCGACCAGAAAAGGTTCGTTGAAGACCTCAAGCACTCGCACGGCCACGGTGGCAGCCCGATCCATCACCGAGGTTTCCGGGGCATCCGGACTTGAACGTTCGTCGGAAAGTTCGGTCAGCAAGATGACGAACTCGTCTTCTCCGCGCCTTCCTATGACATCGGAGCTGCGAATAATGCTTTGGAGTCGGGTAGCTGTTTGGCACAGAATCTCATCCCCAGCGCTCATGCCCATCCCCTCATTGACCACCTTAAAGCGGTCGAGGTCGAGCACCAGGAGGGCTGCGGCCCGGTCGTAGCGACGGGCTTGGGTCAGGGTGAATTCCAGGAACTGGCTGATAATGTTCAGGTTCGGCAGGCCCGTCAGGTGGTCTTCAAAGGCCAGCCTTTCAGTATCTTCGGGCGACCAGTTCGAGTGTTCCTGAAAGAGAACCAGGTTGCTCCGCTCATCTCCTCCCCAGGTAATCCGTTTGGTGCGGACTGTCAGGGCCAGAGGCACCTCATCATCGAGTTCGACGGTGAGAGTCCCGGTCCGAATGGGAAAAGGGGGGTCGTGCCCGACCAGGTGCTCGCGACCTAACAGTTCCCGAGCGCCTTGATTAGCAAATACAACACGATGATCGCTCCCTACCACCAGCAGGGGGTCAAGGTGGTCTTCTATAAGCTTTGCGAGGTCGTCGGCTAGGACGGCCTGGGAAGCCTTCATACTGACGACCCTTCCATCAAGAGAGGGCAGGAGCCTCTTCCTCAGACCCGACCCAACGAACAGACTTCGAACAAGGGCACGCACCCCCGACGTGGGCCAGGCTAGGGGTTCGCTTGGCGGCCTCTTGAGGCGTCAACTCTTGGGAGCAAACTTGTCTCAGATTTTCGAGATAAGCGCGGAAGTCGCTGCTGGCTAAATATGATTCCGGAAGGCTTTTGGCCAGGTGTCGGCGGTAGGAGTCGAAATCGGACAGCTCGGTTCCATCGAAACCAACGAGCTGATAGGCATACTGACCTCGTCGCCGGAAAAAGCGAACATCAGGGCGCAGGAGAAGATCGGACCTCTCCAAGCCTCGAAAACGGGTGCCTTCCTCGGTCACCTCGCGCACAGCGGTCTCAACCTCGCTCTTGGAGAGTTCGGGGAAGCGAGCCTGCAAGTAGCGCTTGTTGAGCCCTTCGATCAGCTTGTCGACCTCGCGCAGGTACTCTTCACAGGCCTCGAGGTTGGTCTTGTCTTTGAAGCCGAGTTTGATATTGGTGGCGCCCCCTCGCTCGTCGCCGAACATCTCAAGTCCCCGAGGAAGCCACTTGTTCAGAGCTTTCTGGATCATCGAGACGGTCACGTAGACCTCCCCACGGGCGGCTTCTTCTATCCAACGACGTAAGGGGATGACACCGGTAGCCAGGTGGAAAGCCTCCTCGCGCAGCATAGGAGGCATGCTTTCGGCCATGGGTTTGTAGGCGCTGATCTGCTGCATGGCCAGCTGATATTTGCCTACCCGGTCGATGAGGGCACAGAAGACAACATTATCGACAAAGGAGTCGAATTCGATGTTGAATGCCCCCAGCACGTGGGAGCCGGGTCGCATCGAAAGGATCTCTTCGACCATCTCTTCGCCGCTACTCCCGACTAAAGATTCCCAATCGTCCTCTAGCAGAAGATGGAGCATCTGGTAGCCGTGGCGGAGTTCCTCGGCCATCATACGCAAAACCCAGAACTGGTCCTGCTCCTCTTGGGCCCTGGCCAGGGTCAAGCGATGTTGCTGAATGGAGCCGAATTCGGTGCTAGCCTGAGCTCGAACGGCCCCCAGCAACTGGTGAGCCTGGCGCTCGTTCATCTGCTTGGCCTGACAGAACTTTTGGCAGCCTTTCATCTCTCCCACCTCGATAGTGTCCGAAACGCCACACTGTCGGTAGGCACACAGTTTGAACGGCTTGTCTTTGGAGAAGTGTTTGTCCCAATTTTGAAGCAAAAAGTCGAGGTCGGGGAGGAAGGTTCTCTGCCATTTCAGCACCGCCTCATGATATTTTTTGGGAAGCAAAGTCTCTCGGACAGCCATAGGTATCTCCTTCTCTCCTGCTAGTTTCGGGCCCCTCAGGGGGACTTCCTCGAAGCTGGCTCTCTAGAAATTTTACACAAAATTTATACAACAGGTCAACGCTTCTCACCTGTCCAAGCTGGGGCCGTCAGTCGGCGTCGACCGTCGGAGGCCAGTTTAACATCGGGTTGGTCGAGTTGCTCTCGGTCCCAAAGCTGGCAGGTGACCTGTTTGTGCTTCTGGTCTAGTCCCTCGCAGTAGTTGGTGTATTTACATCGCCGCACCGTTTCTCCCAGTCCTAGGCGCACTTTACGGAACCAGTCCGGGTCCGCCAGGCTCTGGCGTGCGGCGGCGATAATGTCGGCCTGGTCGGCCTCCAAGATCGCTTCCGCCTGGGCGAAGCTGGTGATACCCCCAGCCACCGCGATGGGGGTTGGGTAGCCGGCTTGGCGGACAGCTTGTCGGACTTTGGCTGCATCCTCAATATTCCGTCCGAAGGGCCCTTTCTCATCGGAAAGAACGGTAGGCATGCACTCGTAGCCACTGGGTCCCGTATACGGGTAGACGGCCCAACCCACTTTGGGCTGTTTGGCGTCTTCGAATTTGCCCCCTCGGGAAAGGCTCAGAAAATCCATGCCGGCCTCAGCAAAACGGGTGCCGAAGTAAGCTGCGTCCTCAACATCGCTTCCCCCCTCCACGGCATCGGTGGTGAGGTATCGGCATCCCACCGCGAAATCTTGACCCACCTGGCGCCGCACCGCCTGGTAGACTTCTAGAGGAAGCTTGACCCGATTCTCGCGAGGGCCACCGTAACCGTCCTTCCGGGTGTTGAGGGCGGAGAGAAACGAGGCCATCGTGTAAGCGTGGGCGTAGTGGAGTTCGACCCCGTCAAAGCCAGCCTGACGGGCCCGTTGGGCAGCCTGGGCGAAGATGGCCGGTAAAACCTCGGGAAGCTGTTGAATATGGTCCAGATGGGTGTCAGTGACGCGCTCACGATAGCCGCAGTCGAGGTCTTCGAGTTCTCTTTCCGTGAGGATGGCTTCTAACCGGTCGCGTCCGGCTTCTAGAAGGCTGTGGCGAATCTGGTCGTCATCCTGGCCTGGAAAGGCTCGCCGGTGATGGTCTGCGAGTTTTAGATAGCGCTGGAAGAACTTCTCCGCTGGGGGCCGGCGGCGAATGGAGAGAAAGTCGATCAGCTGGATAAAGAGGCGGGTCTGGCCGGCGCTGGCTTCTTGGACGGCCTGGGTGAGCCGGGTCAAACCCTCTAGAAAGCGGTCGTGTCCGATTCGCAGCAAAGGGCCGCTGGGAATGTCTCGGACACCCGTCGCTTCCACCACGATAGCCCCGGGCCGGCCCGAGGCAAAGCGACGATACCAATCGATCACATCCTCGGTGACATATCCCTCCTCGGTGGCGCGCCAAGGCACCATCGCCGGCACCCAAGTCCGCTCTTTCAGCTTAACGGGTCCCAATTGGATCGGTTGGAAGAGCCTGGCGTCGGCCGCCTCTTCAGCGGTTGGCCAGCCTGGGTCAGGGGATTGGTGACGGATCTTTTGAGGGGGTGTCCACATGGCGGCGACCCTTCTCGACGACCGGGCCGCAACCTGCCAACAAGCCTTGCAAACTCCGGCTGGGCCCAGTAGAATATCGCCCTTATGGCTTATGACCGGGTCCTTTTGGTCGTGATGGATGGGTGCGGAGCGGGAGCCGCTCCCGACGCCCTTGAGTTTGGCGATTCTCCTGACTACCCCGCCAATACCCTGGTCCACGTGGCCGAAGCGGTGGGAGGGCTTGCCATCCCCAATCTTCGTCGTCTAGGCTTGGGCCACGCCTTACCCCTGCCAGGGCGGGACGGGGCCGTCGAGACAGTCGGGAGTTACGGTCGTCTGCAAGAACGCTCCCAGGGCGGAAAAGACACCGTGACGGGCCACTGGGAGATGATGGGAATCGTGGTGGAGCACCGTTTTCCCACTTACCCGGAAGGCTTTCCCGAGGAGCTGCTCGACCGTTTTGAGTCGGCCACCGGGCTCTATCCTCTGGGAAATCGGGCCGCTTCGGGTACGGAGATTATCCGGGAGTTGGGTGAACAGCATCTCGCCACCGGACGTCCCATCGTCTATACCAGTGCCGACAGCGTTTTTCAGATCGCCTGCCACGAGGAGGTCGTGCCCGTTGAGCGCCTCTATGAGCTGTGCCGCAAAGCCCGTCAGGTGTTGGTCGATGACCACCCGGTCCAAAGAGTGATCGCCCGACCTTTTGAGGGTCAAGACGCCGACTCGTTTCGGCGCACAGAAAGACGCAAGGATTTTCCCCTGAACCCTCCCGAGAACGTCCTGGACCGGTTGGCCGGAGCAGGCATCTTCGTGAGCGGGATCGGGGTGGTTCCCGAGGTTTTCGCTGCCCGAGGTTTCGCCCATCAGCTCCGCACTCAAACCAACCAAGAGCACTATCAGGCCACTCTTGAGCTGTTAGGGAAGCAACCCCATGGCTTTTTCTTTGTGAATTTCGAAGATTTCGACATGCTCTATGGCCACCGAAACGACCCTCCGGGGTTCGCTCGGGCCCTGGAGACTTTCGATGGCTACCTGGGCGAGATCATGGCTCGGATGAATCAGCTTGACCTGCTGTTGGTAACGGCCGACCACGGTAACGACCCCACCGCTCCCGGAACCGATCATACCCGAGAGTATGCTCCCCTGTTGCTCTATTCACCCGGACTGTCCGTCAGCCGACGCTTGGGAGACCGCGAGACCTTAGCTGATCTTGGGGAGACCGTTCTGCGCGCTTTCGAGCTTGAGCCACTAGGGGTAGGACGATCGCTCATCTGAACCCAGACAGTACTATGGCCGACGTTCTGGCCTTCTATCCGGGCGCACCCCTGGCTCTTTTTCAGCGCTATCGTATCGGCTCTCGCGAACGTTACGGATTCGGCCCCGAAGAGTCTTTGGTCAGCGTGTTGAGGCGCCACCTTCTGTTCGATACCGAAGAGGTGATCCAGTTTCTGGAGGAGTCGCGGCGCCAAGAAGACCAGCTCGGCCTCGAACCTGCGGAAATAAAATTAGCCGATTTTCAGGTGGTGGACGTGCGGGGGCCTGAGGACCATCGAAGGGCCGCTTTGCCGGCTAGCCGGTTGCTCACTGCTGAGACGGCCCAGGCCCTCGACCCGTCTCGTCCCGTCCTTTTCTACTGTGCCCACGGACTGCAAGCACCGGCCGCCACTCGACTCTTTCGGCGTCGAGGGTTGAGCCAGGCATTCTTCCTGAGGGGCGGACTGGAAGGATGGGCTCTTCAGGCAGACCCGACTTTCCCGCTGGTGGCCAGTCAGGCTCGACCTCCCGGGCGATGGGTGGTCCTGCCGGCCGTGAACCAGGTTCGTTTTGGGAGCCCCCAGCTCACTGAGCTAGACAAGACCGTGCTGATCGAGACCGATCAGGACTCTAAAGTAGCCCGGTGGCTGGAACGACCCGAGGTCACGTCCGTGGCTCTCTCTCGGAATTGGGTCACCGTGGTCACAACCGAGGGTCTGGACTGGCCGGCCCGCTGCCAAGTCTACGAGGCCATTCGAAAAAGCCCGGATCAGTGGGTGACGAACCTGCCCGAGCCCCGTTCGGACAGGGTTTTGCGGCAACGCCTTCGAGACTGTCTGGCTCACGACGTCGCTCCCGCCTTACGGGGCCACAAAGGCACGGTCGAGCTGGAAAGCTTCGAGGATGGTTGGGCCCGCTTGCGCCTCGGTGGCGGATGCCAGGGATGCAGCTCGGCGGCCATCACAGTCCATCAAGAGATCGCGGCCGTACTCCATCGGGCCGTGCCCGAATTGGTCGGTCTGGCCGATGAGACCGACCACGCCGCCGGTCGCACTCCTTATCAAGGCCCCGACCTGCCCCCCAGGATGACTCGCGCGACTGGGGAATAAACTCCTTTAGAGGAGCGACCAGATCGGTATGACTGACCTTATTTTTCAGCTGGAAAGCCCCAGGCGGCGTCTTCAGAATCGTTCCCATTTGATAAGCCTCGCAGGGTTGGCGTTAGCCTTGCCCGCTCTCTGGTCGCAAGAAGTATTTTTCGAGGGCTCTTGGGACTCTTATCTCGTCAGTACGGCCGTGATCTTTATGGTAGGAGCAGCGCTGCTGGGTTTTACCCAGGGACTCTCGGGCCTGCACGGGCTTCGTCGAGGCGGTTGCGTCGAAGAGTTGGTCGGGAGTGGAATGGGACCTCAGCAGCTGGTCGATGCCGTTATGTGGCGAGGCCTCAGAACATTTGCCTGGGCGCTACCGGTCTGGCTGGTGCTGGAATGGGCCACCCCAAAGACCGGATTTCTTGGCCTGCTACTGGGCTGTCTCGTGGCGCTGGCTACCGGCTCCTACGCCGCTCAGGTGAAAACCATCACCGTGGTGGCCGCCCTGGTTCCTGTGGTCGCCTTTCTAGCCTGGGAACCTCAGTTGGTTTGGCTCCCCTTGGTGGCTTCGGCCGCCTGGTGCCGCCGGGTGGCTATCGACGAGTTTGGCGACCAGGCGATGGTGCGGGGCGTTTCCCTGGCCTGGTGGCCCCAATGGGTCGATTCTCCGATAGCTCTCCGTCAGCTCTCACGCCTCTCGTTCGGGACGGCTTTGGCCCTTCTCGTCCCCGCTTCGGTAGTGCTGGCCAACCCTGGCTCGGGAGCGGCCCAGCTTGTCTGTCTCGGTCTGATGGTTTGGGGAGGCTGCCGGACCGTTTCGGCGGTCGCTGGGGAGCGAGAAGGGCGGACCTTCGATGTGTTGGTCGAGACAGGGATCACTCCCCAAGAGTTTTATCGCGACTGGGTCAAAGCCGGAGGTGGGCCTTTGGTTCTAGCCGGGTTCTTGGCCTGGCTCCCGCTGACTCAACTCTGGCAAGGATGGGTCCTCTTGGCTCTGGTGGCTTTGTTGCTCAGCGGACCGGTCGGTGCCAGGCTGGGCCTTTGGGCTAGCATTAGAGCGGATGGGATGCGCCAAGCCTACCAGCGATTGCTGCTAGGAGGGTGGCTGACTGTAGCCGGTTTGGCCAGCGGTTGGACCGCCTTCTTGCTGGTCGCGTTTCACTTTCTCAAGGGGGGCGGGGGGCGCTTTGACACCGTGCTGTTCGATTACTCGCCTCTGGTCTGTTTGGTGGTCGCTCAACTCGTTTGGCTCTGTTTGGCGGGTCGGGTGGAAGCGGACCTGGCCACGGTTTGGCGAGGCGAGGTTCTCGTTCCTAGTCACTTCGTGGTGGCTTACTTTCAGCAAGCCCTGGCTCACGGCTGGAGCCCTGGCCGTCTGGTTTGGTTACCCCCAGTGGTGGCTATGGCCGGGGAATTGCTCGATGAGCTTCGCTGGACCAGTAGTGAGGAAGCTCCTTATCTTTTGGCCATCGTGTTGGGCTTCGGTCTGCTGGCAGGTGGACTGCCCTGGTTACTGGGCCACCGCTGGGTGAATCGAGCCTGGGCCGCCTGTCGACGTTTCTCGGTGGCTTGGAGAGTGCTAGGGCTTCAGATCTTAGGACTCGCTGGGGCCGGGGTCTCGCTGGTAGCTTTGGCTTTCATCATCGCGCTAACCGGCGGCCCCGACCAGATCTGCTGGGGCTACGGGTTTGCTGCCGGTTCGCTTCTTGCCTTCCAGGCCGCTTGGACAGAGCGCTAAGTCTTCACACGCTGGCCGGGCTTTTGAGCTGTTTCAGGTAGCTCTCCATCCGGTCGAGCCCTTTGTCTATCAGTTCCAGACTGGTGGCAAAACTGAGGCGGACATGATTGGGACCCTCGAAATCTTCACCCGGGACGACGGCCACTTTGGCGTGCTCTAGCAGGCTGGCGGCAAAATCGGCGGCCGATCTGAGGGTTTTGCCGCCTGGATCGACTTTGCCGAAGACGGCCTCGGAAATATCGGGAAACACGTAAAACGCCCCTGTCGGCTGCGGGCACCGGACCCCCGTCAGGGCGGTCAAACGTTGGTGAATGTGTTGACCCCGCTTCGCAAACGCCTGGCGCATCTCGGCCACGGCTTCTTGGGGACCTTCCAGGGCTGCCGGGATGGCGGCCAGGATGAAGGCCGGGATGTTGGAAGTCATCTGTCCCTGGAGGCTCGCCATCGCTTTGATGACAGAAGCCGGTCCGGCCGTGAATCCGACCCTCCAGCCGGTCATGGCAAACCCTTTGGAAAGACCGTTGAAGACCACGGTTCGCTCGAAGAGCTCGGGGAGAAGGCTCGGCACGCTCACGAAAGGGTCGGAGCCGTAGACCAAGAGGTCGTAGATTTCGTCCGAGAAAATGATGAGGTTGTGCTCGACGGCGATCTCACACAAAGCCCGCAGTTCGTCGGGGGAATACATGGTTCCGGTGGGGTTACAAGGGCTGTTGAGAAGCAGCACTTTGCTCTTGGGGCAGATGGCCTCACGGAGTTGTGTGGGGGTAATTTTAAAGTCGTTGGCGACTGAGCCGGGGATGGTGGTGACGGTGGCCCCGGCCAGCTTCGCTTGCTCCGGGTAGCTGACCCAAAAAGGAGCGGGAAGGAGCAATTCGTCACCGGGCTCCATCACGGCTTGAAAAGCCAGGAAAAGGCTGTGTTTGCCCCCGCACGAGATCATGACGTTGTCAGCTTTGAGGTCCCGCTCCATTTTCTGGCCCAGGTAAGTGGCCACTGCCTGACGCGCCTGAGGAGTTCCCGGGGCCGGTTCGTATTTCGTCTTGCCGGCCTCGAGGGCCTTGACGGCGGCCGTCTTGATATGAGCGGGGGTATCGAAGTCGGGTTCCCCGGCACCGAAGCCCACCACGTCGATCCCTTCGGCCAGCATCGCCTTAAAGCGGGCTGTGACGGCCAGGGTGCTAGAGGGCTTCATGGCTTGAATCCGTTGTGAAAGCTTGATCATGATGGGACCGGGTTCCAGCGCGGGTGAGTCGATTCCTCTCCCTGGCCCGGGCGGAGGTCCGGGCTGATCCTGGAGCGAAGGCGCGGCGATGCGACCGAGATTGATACAAAAATTCGGGGGTTCGTCCCTGGCCAGTCAAGCCTCTTGGCAGAAGGTTCTCGAGATTATTGAGAGCCGCCGGGAGCAGTCCCCTCTGGTGGTCGTTTCGGCGGTTGGCAAGCTCGAAGGTCGACCCAAAGTGACCGATCTGTTGGATGATTTGGCGCGGGAAGGCTCTGATTCCGAGCCGCTTTTCGACCTCCACCGTCAGTTACTGACCGAACTCAACCTGGCGCCCGATCTCTTGAATGAGGCCTTTTCGAGCTTCCAAGCCGACCTGGTCTCGAGCAAAAGCCTCCCCGCTAAGGAGGGCAGGGATCGGATTATGGCCTATGGAGAGATTTTCTCGAGCCAAATGATGGCTGCCTGTTTGGCCCAGCGGGGCTGGGGAAGTCGCGCCGCCACCCCTGAAGACCTGGGCTTTGTGACCGACGACCAGTTCCAGGATGCCAATGTTTTGTTGGAATCCCTCGAAGAGATCGCTCGCAAAGTGATCGCTAGTCCCGGACATCTAGTTTTTCCGGGCTACGTGGGAGTTACAGCCGATGGACGGCGCACCACGCTCGGACGGGGCGGGTCGGACTATACGGCCGCTGCTTTGGGAGCCGCTCTCAAGAGAGAAGTGGAAATCTGGACCGATGTCGATGGGGTAGCCATCACCAACCCTACCTTTTTCGACCAGAAAATGCGGGGCGAAGGTCACCCTCACACGATCGAGCGCTTGAGCCACGAGGAAGCTTTTCAGATGTCGGCTTTCGGTTCGAGGGTGCTCTATCAGAAATGTTTGACAGCGGCCCGGATGGCGGCTCGCAAAGGTCGCCATCTGAAAATGACGGTCAAGAACACCTTCAATCCCGAGCATCCTGGCACGGTGATTGAGTCGCACGCTTCCCCAGCCGGTGTCCCAAAAGGGATCACCGCCCTCGAGAACGTCCAACTCTTGACCGTCTACCTGGATCGAGAGCAAGACTACCGGGGTCTTCTCCGAGAGGTCCAAGAACTTCGCGAACTTCGCCTGCTGATGGCTTCTTACTCGACCGGTCGGGCCAGCTTTGTCTTCGACCGGCTCTCACCTGAGCTCGAGGCCCTGGAGCGGTCTTACCGCGACGCCCATCTCTCCCGCGACCAGGTATTGATCAAAGTGGTTGGCGATGGCCTGGGTCAACGGCACGCGACCATAGGCCGTATTCATCAGACGGTCGACTTTCTCGACGATACTGAGCGGTTCGGGGCACCCCTTCTGCACAAGAGCCCGCAGCTTCTAACCGACGCCACCTTCGAGGCCGTCGCCTTAAAAAGAGGGGCCCGTCAGGTGATCCTTCAGCTCTATAAGGACCTCTTCTGCCAGCAGGAACTCACGGTCGGATTTCTGGGGCTGGGCACCGTGGCTGGAGGCGTTCTGGAGTATTCTCAGCGGCTGTTCAGCAGCCGCAAAACAGGGGTGGAGCTTCATTTTCCGGTCGCTCTGGTGCGCAATAAAGACAGGAAGCGGCCCGGCTTTGAGGGACACCTGACCGACCGGGCTGAAGAGGTGCTGGAAGACCCCAGAGTCGATGTGGTGGTCGAGTTGATGGGCGGTCTTGAGCCGGCCCGCCAATTCATCCTGACCGCTCTAGCTAACGGCAAGCACGTCATCACCGCTAACAAAGCGGTTCTGGCTGAGCACGGCGAGGAGCTTTTCGGGGCCGCCCGCAAGTATGGACGAAACCTCGGCTTCGAGGGCAGCGTGTGCGGAGAGATCCCCGTTCTTGAGGTGGTCCAGGACATGCCCAGTGACCAGGACGTCGACTGTCTTTTGGGCATTTTTAACGGCACCAGTAACTACATTCTGACCCACATGGCGGCAGGTATGACCTACGCCGAGGCCCTCAAGAAGGCCCAGGACGCCGGCTTTGCCGAGGCCGACCCTACTCTCGATGTAGGGGGAGGCGACGCCACTCAAAAGCTCTCCATCCTGGCCTCCATCGTTTTTCACGCTCCTGTCCCCTGGCGCGACATCACCTGCGTGGGCATTCAAGACGTCAAAGCGGTCGACTCGGCCGAGGCGGGTCGCCTCGGTTACACCGTTCGCCCGGTAGCCTACGCTCGTCGCCATCGCGACGGGGTTGAGCTTTGGGTCGGTCCGGCTCTGGTCGACCGCCAGCACAGTTTGTTTCAGGTCGAAGGCGAGACCTGTGCCGTCTCTCTTGAGTTGGCCGGCCGCAGCGAGCCCTTTACCCTGGTCGGAAAAGGCGCCGGGGCTCTGCCCACCGCTCGCTCGGTAGTCAAAGACCTTTACGAGATTGCTCGTCGTTCCCGTCATCGCATGGTGGAACTCCCAGCCTTCCACGAGTCGGAACCGGTCACCATTCTCGGTCCCGAGCGCCACGTCTATCAGTGGTGGGCCCGGTTCACCGTTCTGGACCAGCCCGGGGTCTTCGGCCGATTGGCGGCCCTTTTGGGTGAGCAAGAGGTGTCTATCCGACTCGCCTCCCAAAGTGAGGAGAGTGACGGTCGAGCCCACGTCATGCTGATGCTTAAGCCGTGCTCTCGAAAAGCGATCGACCAGGCGGTGGCCCGTATTCGTGAGTGCGAGTTCCTGGAGTCGGCACAACTGTTGCCCGTGTTGGAGGGATAATGGCTTTCGCTAACTGGTTCAAGAAGAAGAAAACGCCAAGCGAAGAGGTGGTCGAGGTCGAGCAGGCGCCGACTGAGCCTGAGCCGGAGGAGTCCGCAGTCGAGTCTGAGGAGCCCGAAGCCCAGCCCGAGGCGGGGGTTTTCAAAAAGGCTTGGAAGGCTACCAAAGACCTGGCCCTCACCCCCGTCGACCCCTGGTTCGAGAAGATGGCTGAAGGCCTCAACCGGACTCGCAAGAATCTGGTCGGCCAGCTGGTCACTCTCTTCACTGGCCGCAAGTTCGATGAAGACTTTTGGGAAGACCTGGAAGACATTCTGTTGACCGCCGACGTGGGGGCGGCCGCCACCGACCTCATCGTGGAGGAGCTTCGCGAGAAAGTCAAATCAGAGAAACTGAAAGAGCCTCAGGAGCTGATCGATCAGGTCCGGACCATCGTCGCTCGCATTCTCGGTGACGAGCCCGAGTCTCGTCAGCTTCAGATCGAGCCCGGTCGTACTAACGTGATCTTAATGGTCGGGGTCAACGGGGCCGGCAAGACCACCTCTACAGCCAAATTGGCCCACCTTTTCCGTCAGCAGGGGATGAAGGTGATGCTGGCCGCCGCTGATACCTTCCGGGCGGCGGCCATCGAACAACTCGACGTGTGGGCCACCCGTTTGGAGATTCCTCTGATCAAGCATCAGGAAGGAGCCGACCCGGCGGCGGTCGTCTATGATGCTCTTTCGGCCGCCAAGGCGAGGAAGGTAGACGTTTTGCTGATCGACACGGCCGGCCGACTTCACTCTAAAGCCAATTTGATGAAAGAGCTCGAGAAGATCAACCGCGTGGCCGGGAGAGAGATCGAAGGAGCCCCCCACGAAGCTCTGCTGGTGCTCGACGCCACCACCGGTCAGAACGCTCTTCAACAAACGAGGGAGTTTTCTCGGGTCGCCGACATCAGCGGCCTGATCCTCTGCAAGTTGGATGGGACGGCCAAAGGCGGCGTGATGGTGGCCATTGCCCAGGAGCACAACGTGCCGGTGAAATTTATCGGGGTGGGGGAGGGGATTGACGACCTGCGCCCTTTTGAGCCGGACCAGTTTCTGGCCGCCCTTTTTGGTGAGCAAGAACCAGCCAAGACCTGAGGGGCTTGTTTTAGGGGTCCGCCATTGTTAACATGGTGGAAACAGCTTGTTAACATCCTGTTAATGGATGATACGGGTTGGTCGCTTGATAATAAAAGCAAACACACCGATTGAGGAAAGCCCAAAATGTCATTACGCTCAGGAATCATCGCTGCATCCCTCAACCGCGGGGTCGCTCCCAAGCGAACCGAGGAGAAAACCGAAAGTCTAAGGACAGCCGTCCTCGAGGGCGACGGCGATGGGGGAGCGAGCGAGACTCTGGAGGCCGCTAGAGCTGAGAGAGCGGCGGGCGAGGAAAGGCGCCGAGCCCGGACGGGTC
>CAYRFU010000088.1:0-5398 GCA_964423525.1 uncultured Burkholderiales bacterium
CCGAGTCTGTCTTATCGGCGAACCGATGCCCGGCATCGACCTGTCGGGCCAAGACTTGACCGAGAGTGACTTCACGGGAGCCGACTGGACCGGGGCTCTTCTGAAAGAGACCAAACTTGGGGGCGGGCTCTTGTCAGGCCTTAAGGCCTCGGAAGCAGAATGGGAAGGCGCCGACCTCTCGGGAGCCTGCTTGATCGGCGCCGATCTCTCGGGCGCCCGCCTTTCAGGGTGCGACCTTTCTTCAGCAGACCTAAGTGGGGCGAACCTTTCCCGCTGCGACATTCAGGGTGCCAATCTCAAAGAGGCGCGCCTGACGGGATGCGACCTGTCTTCTTGCGACCTTTCCGGTTGCGACCTCAGTCAGGCCGACTTGGGCGGAGCGGTGCTGGCCCGGGCCAAGCTTGACGGCGCCAACCTTTCCGACTGCCGGGCGGTGGGGGCGGATTTCTCTGGCTTAAAAGCGCGTGAGACCATTTTCGAGGGAGCTGACCTGTCGGGCTCAGACCTGTCGAAGGCCAACCTTAAAAAGGCGAACCTTCGCCGGGCTCGTTTGGTGGCTTGTGACCTGTGCGAAGCTCGCCTGGTCGAGGCTGTTCTCGATGAGGCTGACCTGCGGGGAGCTCTTCTTTTTCAGGCTCGGCTCGAGAAGGCTACTCTTGTTTCTGCCGTTCTGGCTGGCTGCGATCTGTCTGGCTCTGACCTTCGTAAAGTTTCCGCTTCGGGGTGCGACTTCACCGGTTGCGACGGCAGCGGCGGCCGTTTCGACCGGGCTCAGCTCGATCAGGCTCAGTTCGAGCGGGCCGATCTTTCAGGGGGGGACTTTAAGGCGGCCGACCTGGCGGGCGCGAACCTGGTTGGTTCTGACCTCTCGAACTCTATCCTGGACCGGGCCAATTTCCGAGGGGCCGACCTGCGGGGGGCCGACCTGGACCGGGCGACTTTGGACCGGACGGACCTGACCGAGGCCCAGCTCGACCCTCAAGAATGACTGAAAAAACAAAAAAATCGGGCCGAAAGAAAATCGGTCCCGTTTTTTAGAAATGTTTCAGTGTTTTTTCAGATACCGTTCTTATAGTAGGCGCACAACATACAAATAAAACCACACAACACAAAAGCAGAGTCCTTCACACGCTACCGGCCGCAAGGCCGGTCTTTTTTTTGTGCGAAAACATCACCAAGACGAAGCTACTGCTTGGTGTAAACGGTGGAGTCGGCCGAAAAACCCGCGGGGCGGGCTTGGCCGGGGGCCGTCCGCTGAATGGTGAGCTTCTTTCCCTCAAGCTTAATAATGGTAAAAAGAGGCTTGCTGTTAGCCACCCTGAGGTCTAGCTCAACCGGAGTGAGGGAAAAATCGGCCGTATAGGTCCCCTCTAACGAGTCGGTGCCGGTGTAGGCCCGGAAGGTTCCGTCTTGATGGAACACCATCTCGACCGACTGACCGTCGCGGTCGGTGCCCTTCCACTCTCCTAAGAGCGGGCTGCTGCGCTCACAACCGGACAGGAAGAGGAGAGCCAAGCAGCAGAGAAGCAATATTGAATATTTTTCTTTACAAGCAGCCCGAGGGATGGTAGAATGCGAACAGGCGTCCGCCTCCAACCTCTTGTGCCCGGTGCCGCTTGCGAGGCGCCGAGCTTTTTTTTGGCCAAATTTCGCGCTCATCTTCCCAATCGCACGTTCCCTTCAACGGGGGGCCAGCCCTCCTTCCAGGGCGGCACCCCGAAGTCAGGAGTTGACGTTGCTCCTGCTCTCTTGTTAAATTTGGCGTCTTATGCCACGCCGACCTCTGTGCCGTCCCGACGATCTGGCCGCCGCTCCTACTGAGACGGTGCTTCGGGTACCGGTCTTCAGCGCCCAGCTAGGGCTGAGGCGCTGGTGTGGCGTCTGGCTCCCTCCTGATTACCAGCCCCGCCGACGTCATCCCGTTACCTACTTGTTTCGTGGTCACCATAGGGAGTGGTTCCACCCCCAGGAGGACGCCTCAAGGCAAAAACCTCTAGCCCAACAGGTCGGCCAGGCCGTTCGGGCAGGGAACCTTCAGCCGACCGTCTTGATCTCGCCCTGTTTCGGGTCAGACGACCGAAAATTCCATACCATCGGCGCCAACTGGTTTGCTCCCTTCCGCTGTCCGGACGCCCCGGGTGTCGGACTGGGCCGGTTCGGGACCCATTTCTTGGAGGAACTTCGGCCCACCCTCGAGGAGGGACTCGGTATCGATGAGCCTTACCGGGTGGCTATCGGCTTCTCCCTCGGTGGGCTCAACGCCCTTCAGCTGGCTTTGCGCCACCCCGGGCTTTTCCAAGAGGTGGCCGCTTACGATGGGAGTTTTTTTCACGACCCTCCCCGAAGGGACGACGGCATTCTGGCCAATCCTATGTTCGATTGCGTCTTCGACAAACCGAGATTGGCGCGACTGGTCAAAACTCACAGCCCGATCTGGCTGGCTCGCAATCTGCCCTACTCTCAACTCGAACGAAGCCGCTACTACCTTCAGAGCGGACCGGCAGCTTCCGAACCTCACGATTCAAACTACGAGCGTACCCGGGCCCTGGCCGACGCTTTAGCAGAGAGAAACTTGACTAATGAGGTGGAGCTTGAAGTGCAAGACGGAAGTCACAACTGGTTGACCGCCGACCGGTTCGCGATGGACATCCTCCTTCGCACCATCGGAGCCGCCTGATAGGCGTTTCCTGATTGTCCTCTCCTGGGTAAAGGCGAGAAATAGCGCCCGATACAAAGGTTCGTAGCAGGCGAGCCATAATAGAGGGGCCCAAGTTGGAGGAGAACATGCGTCGTATCCTGTTGTCGTTACTCGCTTTGCTGGTTGTGAGCGGCTCTGCCGTGGCCAACGAGCAGGCCCAGATCGAAATGCTCAAAGAAGTGTTCCGAACCCCTATCCCCCAGTGGAAAGAGGTCATGGGTCGCTATCGGGGCCTGTTAAACAGCGAATTCTTTACCAAAATCGAGCGAAGGGTCCGCTGGAGCGTCGACCATAACCACATCGACGACGCCTTTCGCTTCGCTTTGTTAGGCGACATCGGGAAAGAGGTGGTCGGTCAACCGGGCAACTATCGGATCGACCTGGCCGAAGCGTTCTTCAACGCCAACAACGACCGTCTTTCGGAAGAGCTGGTCGACAACATTCTCATCACCAACGCCGGTAACGAGCGAGCGCTCTTTCTCAAAGCCAAGCTGATCGAGAAACGTCGTGAAGTGGTCGAGGCCCACCGTATTTACACCATGCTGGCCCAACGAAACTTCCGCCCCGCAGACTGCTGGTATCTCGCCGGTGTTCTCAGCATCACCATCAACAACGAATCTCGGGCCAAGGACGAATGGGAAAAGGCCAAAGGCCTGGGTAGCACAGAAGCCGATATCGCTCTTCAAAAGCTGGCCGAAGCGAACAGCAGATTCGTCATCGACCCCACCCAGGGTCAACCGACGACCCCCGATTCGGGAGGCACCGATGAGACGCCCGACTACATGGTGTTGGCCAAAGAGGCTCTGCGAGAAGGCAAGTTGAGCCTGGCCGAGTCGAATTTGCGCAAAGCCATCAACGCCAACTCCCGAGATGTGGAGGCCCACGTGGAATTGGGGGCTCTCTATTACCGGATGGGAGACCTCGACCCGTCGGTGCAGTATCTTGACCGAGCGGTGGAGCTCGATGGACAAAGGGGCGACGCCTGGCGTTTTCTAGCCAACAGCCTCGAGCGACGCTACGATGTTCAAGGTAACTCCACTGATCTTCAAAGGGCTCGAGATGCTTACCAGAAAGCTTCCAAGATGTTGCCCAACGAACCTTTGCTCGAGACCGAGTTGGAGCGAATCCAAGCCAAAGGCTGACCGAGGAGGCCTACCCGAGCATGGCACGTCTGCTAGCCGTTCTTTTGGTCCTGAGTTCCCTGGCCTGTGCGGCCCCGCCTCAAAAGCTTGAGGTCCCGCCCGGCTTCTCCGTTTCGGTCTATGCCGATGTGCCCGGGGCCCGTTCGATGGCTCTCGCACCTGATGGGACTCTTTTTGTCGGCACCCGCGCGAGTAAGGTCTTCCGGGTGTCCGACCGAGACAAAAACCGTGTAGCAGACAAAGTGGAGGTCCTGGCCGAGGGCCTGAACCGGCCCAACGGGGTGGCCTTCCATAAGGGAAGCCTTTACGTAGCTGAAATCAGCCGAATTCTTCGCTACGATAAGACCACCCCTGGCAGTCAGCCGACAGTGGTGACCGACAGCTTACCGACAGACCGTCACCACGGCTGGAAATTCATTCGTTTCGGCCCCGACGGCAAGCTTTACGTCCCCGTCGGCGCTCCTTGTAACGTTTGCGAGTCCGAGAATCCAATTTACGCCTCCATCCTGAGGATGAACCCCGACGGAAGTCAGCGAGAAATCTTCGCTCACGGGGTCAGAAACACGGTGGGCTTTGATTGGCAGCCTGACACCGGAGTTCTCTGGTTTACTGATAACGGCCGGGACTGGTTGGGCGATGACCGGCCCCCTTGCGAACTCAACCGAGCCCCCAAACTCTCCCTTCATTTCGGCTTTCCCTATCGCTGGGGCCATAACCAGAAAGACCCTGAGTTTGGGGATCGAGGTGAGCAGTATGACTTCACCCCACCGGTTCGCGGTTTTCAAGCCCACACGGCCCCTTTGGGAATGCGCTTCTATCAGGGCAAGATGTTTCCCAAGCGCTATCAGAATCAGATTTTGGTGGCTCAACACGGCTCCTGGAACCGCAGCTCGAAAGTGGGCTATCGGGTGATGCTGGTGGAGGTGCAAGGCGACAAGGTCATCCAAGCGACGCCCTTTATGACCGGTTTTCTTCGCCGAGGTTCCGTGTCGGGACGACCAGTCGACATCGAGGTCCTCGACGACGGCTCGGTGCTGGTTTCAGACGACCACGCTGGCAAAATCTATCGCATCTCTCACGATTGATTCGATTGAGCGGCGGCCTTCTGATTGCGCGCTTCAGAGCTGAAGAACAGAGCATAGGCCTGCTCCATTCCGTCCATCAGACCGCCTGCCAGACCCGCTTGCCAGTTGCCGTCTCCCAAGCACATAGCTCGCATGGTCTCCTTGACCAGAGACGAGGGGAAAGCCCCCACCGCATTCCTCTCCTCAACGGAGAGGCCATTTTTCTTGGCCAGCTTTTTGATAACCCTTATTGATGGCTGTGCCGGCGTCCTCAGCCAGGTTGCGGAAAGTCTGAGCTAAGCGGGGTCCGGCCAGGGGCCCAAGACCCCCTCCGATGGCACCTCCAAGAACGCAAGCCACGGTATCGACGGGCGCCAAACCTAGGGCCGAGACTGCCAACCCGCCGGCAGCGCCCAAGGCCATTCCCACAGCGATCTTGGCGGTGGTGCTGCTCTGGCGAACTCCGATCATCGAAGCCGTTCCCGCCACGATCT
>CAYRFU010000088.1:5408-20765 GCA_964423525.1 uncultured Burkholderiales bacterium
TGCCGGGTCCCGGTAGGAAGAAGGAAGCCAACAGTTTGGAAGCACCACCGGCGTCTCGGTTGCGACCGATGCGGTGGGCCCGCATGGTCTGAAACCCTCCGACCAACCCGCCCAGAGCTCCGGTGGCCAACAGGGAGCCTCCAATCAGCGGGACAACTCCGGAGGCCGCCAGAGCTGTAGCCAACCCGGCCGCCGCGACGGCCGCCAAGCCGGTGCCCACCACCTCGGTATTGATCGTCTCGCCGAACAGCTTCCGGAGATGACTCTCACCTCGGTCCCGGATAAGGACCCCCATCACGGCCGCTCCCGCCCCCAGAGCTGCGCCTGGCACGCCCCCTCGCAACCGCCTGAAAGGAGAGCGACGCCTACGGGGGGGGCGGTCGATGTCTCCGGTGGTGTCGGGTCTTGGCGCTCGAGTAGCGATCGAGTGTTTCGATCACAGGCTTGGCCGTGGCCTGGACTTTGGCGCTAGTCCGCTCGGCCAAGTTCGAAACTGCTCTCACTACAGTCACGATTAAGCTCGCTCCTTCCGGAGCATGGGTCGGGGTCCGTGGCGAGACTACAGGTTAGCGCTGAAAAAAAGATGAATAGGAGAACGGGTTTTCGGGTCCTTAGCCTCCAGCCGAGGCCAACAGATGCTCAGCGCCTCTGCGACTGAGGGGGTATTTGTCGGCGACCAGGTCGAGGAAAGCGCGCAGGGCCTGCGGGGCCCCGGGGTGACCGGGGCGAATGCGAGGCAACAGCTTTTGAACCATCTGCTCATCGAGAGCCACTTCCCAAGCTAGTTCATGCTCCTTGGCCACCTCGATGTAGCTGCGAATCTCGTTGATCAGTCGAAAGCCGAAAGGAGCGACCCCTTTCCAGGCCTGCCAGATCTGGAGCACCAACCCGCGATAAGGAGCGTCACCCAGGTGGGCCAACAGGTTACGGGCCGTCGGCTCGACACCGAGCCACTGAACTCGGTCGAGCAGGCGATTGGGAAAATGGCGCGCTTCCTCGCTATTGACAGTAGCGATGATGGTCAAGTTGGGCAAGCAGACGCCAGCTCCGAAAGCATGGAGGGTCTCCCAAAGACCCATCGGTTCGATATCGTCCACGATGAGATGGAAAGGACGGGGACGACCTTCTTCCTGATTGGCCTGGTTGGCCTTCTCAAGGAACTCGTTCACCGCTTCTCCCCCACCGCTGAAGGAGGTCAGGGTAAGGTGACAGGCACCCAGGCAGTCGGCGAAGGTTTGAGCCAAAAAAGTCTTGCCACATCCGCTGAAGCCGCTCAAAACCACCGCCGAACTCGCTTTGAGGGAAAGGTGGTAGCGCCGGATCAGCTCCTCGGGGAGGTGGAGTCCTTTCTCTTTAAGGGCCTCCATCAAAGCCTCAAGGGTCGGCTCCACAAACCCTTTTGGAGGCTCGGGCGCGGGAGGCTCCTCCTCCACCACTTCGCTGCTTTCTTCGGAGGGCAGGTCGAAATGGACCACGCTGGCTGTGGCCTGGGTGACGGTCACCGGACCGTGGAAAGTCAGCTCATCGGGCTCGCCGGTGACCAGCAATGTCTGGCCGTTGGCAAGCCGTTGGACCTGCTCTTCCGTGAGCTCGGGATCGGGCTTCCAGGTGGGGTCGGTCTGGGCGAGGTGAACCAGCAGGTCGCCTTCGCCGAGGTCAGTCAGAGGGGACTGAAACTCGACCCCTAGAGCCTTGCCGAGGTCTGCGGAGGTGTAAACCTGACCAAGGGCGGGAGAAGGGGCGCCGTTCTGCTTGAGGGTCACTTTGCCATCCATCTTCTCGAACCGGTCGGGGTATTTGGCCACTCTGGCGCTAACTTGGGCCCCGGAAATCGGCTTTCCATCTTTTCGCTCGTAGAGCTCTCGCTCCACGATCTGCTGGGCGATCTGGCCCGGTTCGAGGGGTTGTTCGGCTTCTTTGATGACGGCTTCAATGGCCTCGTGCAGTGTCATTCTGAGGCCTTTGCCATTGCTCGCTCAACTCCTCGAAGAAGGGGCCGCGAGGTGAAGCGAAAACTCTCGGTTCATGACAAAAATCGTTTTAATCGGGGCCGGCAGCGCCCAGTTTGGCTATGGCACCCTGGGAGAGGTGTTCGCCAGCGACTATCTCAAAGGATGCGAGTTGGTGCTGCTCGACATTAACGCCGAGGCCCTCGACCAGGTCTATCAAACGGGGCGAGCCTTTATCCACGAGCATTCCATCGAGTGCCAGCTCCAAGCCACCACCGACCGCCGCCAGGCTTTGCCGGGAGCCGATTTTGTGGTCATCTCTATCGAGGTGGGCGACCGATTCGCTCTTTGGGATCAGGATCGCACGGTTCCTCAGCAATACGGAATTCGACAGGTGTTCGGGGAAAACGGTGGTCCTGGGGGTCTGTTTCATTCCCTGCGCATCATCCCGCCTGTCCTCGAGATCTGCGCCGATATTCAAGAGCTTTGTCCCGGTGCGCTGGTGCTCAATTATAGTAATCCCATGAGCCGCATCTGCACCACCGTGCAGCGAGCCTTTCCAGACCTTCGTTTCGTGGGCTTGTGCCACGAGGTGGCTTCGCTGGAGCGATATCTGCCCGAGCTGCTGGAGACGCCCTACGACCAACTGAAGCTGCGAGCCGCCGGCCTGAACCATTTCAGCTGTCTGTTGGAAGCCACCTATCGAGCCAGGGCGACGGACGCTTACCCCGATATCCGCTCCAAAGCGCCCGCTTTTTTTGCTGAGCTTCCTGGGAGCTGCGACTACTTTCAGAACTTCCTCGAGACAGGACGGCTGGTGGACACTGAGGGGGGGAAAAAATACGATCCCCAGGCCGTGAAGGCCACCCGCCAGTGGACCGAACGCCAACTGTTCCGGTTTATTCTGGAGCAATTTGACCTGCTTCCTATTACTAGCGATAGCCATTTCGGCGAATACCTGGGCTGGGCTTACGAAGTGGTCGATCACCAGGGGATCATGGACTTCTATCGCTACTATCAGGCTTTGTTGGCCAACACTAAACCCTCTATCGAACTCAAAGTCAAGGAACGATTAGTGCCCATTATGGAGGGAGTGGTGGCCGACCTCGGGTTTGAGGAAGCCGCCGTCAACGTTCCCAATCGGGGCTTCCTGCAAGAGCTCCCCGCTTCCATCGCAGTGGAAGTCCCCGCCATCATCGACGCCAAAGGGGTGACCGGAATCTCGATGGGAGCGCTTCCTAAGGCCTATGCCGGATTGCTCCAGAACCAGGTGGGGGTCCACGAGATGACAGCTGAGGCGGTGCTCACTCGTTCCAAGAAAGCGGTCGTCCAAGCTCTCCTGGTGGACCCGGTCGTGGACCGGGCCCTTCCCCTCCGGGAGATGGTCGACATGATGGTCAGTCTGCAGCCGCGATATTTAGGATACCTTCAGTAGGCTCCTCATCGGGAGCGCTGAAAAAGAGACTGGTGAGGGCCCGAAGAATAGCCCGACCAGCCTCGATTCGATTGGCCGCGATGGTCAGGGTGGCCGTAATGGGCACCGCCAACACCATTCCCACCACACCCCAGAGCGCTCCCCACACCAAAAGCGACAACAAAACCACCACCGGATTCATATCGAGGGTTTCCCCGAACACCTTCGGTTCCACCAGGTTTCCGATCACAAACTGCACCGCTCCCAGTAAAATCAGGACTCCCACGGCCGCTCCGAAGCTCAAATTGGGTGAGAAGACCAGGAGGGGGATCGGCAAGAAAGTGGCGATCACGGAGCCGACGTTGGGAATGTAGTTGAGCAAGAAGGCGAGTAATCCGAAGACCAGCGCGAGTTCGACTCCGGCCACGGTTAAGAGCGACCAAAAGATCACTCCCGTCATCCCCGAGATGGCCGTCTTCACGAAGAGGTAGCGCTGGGTACGTCCCTCGACCTCTCCCCACCAGCCGCTCTTCTCCGAGCCAGAATCGCCCAGCAGAATGAAAAGCAAAAAGAGAAAGACGATGGTGAGCTGACTCAGGAGAAAGAAAATTCCGTTCGTGAAGGCGCTCAGAGCGTTTCGGACCGTGCTAGTGAGAAGGTCGAGCAGTTGGGTAAAGTCGAGATGTTTACCCACCGATTCGGGGATGGCGTCGAGTCCCGACCAGAGAAGCTCTTGAAACCGGTCCTCATATTCTTTGATATGGGTTGCCAGCTCGGTGATCGAGGTCCCGACCACGACCGCCACGGTGATCAAACCCAGGGCAGCCAGGGCCAAAGTCACCGTGACCGCGGCTCCTCGCGGCACGTTGAGGCGACGCGCCATGAAGTCTACCACGGGGGAGATGGCCAGGCTCAGGAACACGGCCAGGATGAACGGAACGAGCACCCCTCTGAGAAAATAGAGGCTAGCACCGACGCAGGTGGCCGCGATCACCACCAAACATAATTCTTGTAAGCGGCTTGACTCCGACACAGCTTGGTCGGGTTAGTGACGCGTTTTCTCTGTCCTGCTAAACGATCAGGCGTTGGGGCTCGTGAGACTCTTGAGATGCGACCTCAGGCGAGGGCGAAGGGGTAAGTTGGAGGGGCAGCAAACCCAGAAAGGCTCCCACACAACAACAACCGTGATGGAGCATGAGGGCAGGAGGAGTGACCAGAGCCACCCCCATTCCCCCTTCGCTGGCAATCCAAAGGCACTGGGGCGCGATCCAGGTGAAATAAGCTAGGGCCACGAGACTGGCATAGGGAGACCCGATCACCGTGAGCAGGGTCGCTAGCAGCAGAAGCAGAGGCCCAATGCGAAAGCGCCACCCCCCGTTGAGGGTGCTCCAGGCGATGCGACCCTGGAGAAGCAGTTTCGTCCACGGCACGGCTCGATGGAAAAGATCGGTCTTTACCAGATTTCCTAGCTCCCAACTCTTCAGATGAATCCCCTCGAAACGAGGGTCGAGCAACAGCCGATGGCCTGCTCGTGACAGGCGGGCCCCAAACTCGACATCTTCGATGGAGGCTCCGCCGCCCAGACTCTCGTCGAAGCCTCCCGAAGCTTGGAATGGGAGACGACGGACGGCCCCCAAGCCGGTCCAGAAACTGTCCACCTCACCGGCGCACTGGCGATGAACGTAGCGGTGGAGGAGATTGCGAAAGCGACTCAGAGCGCTATGCTCGGGAGGGGCTTCTCGACTGTAGCAGCCGAATACTCCGGTCAGCTCAGAGTCTTGCTCAAGCGTTCGGGCCATGGCCATCAGAGTCTCGGGTTTGACCCAAACGTCACTGTCGAGGAAGAACAAGACCTCGCCTCGGGCGGCCTGGGCGCCGTGGTTTCTGGCTCCTGCAGCCCCCCGGGGTCGACTCGAGTCGAGGCAGCGAGCCCCAGGAAGCAAGCTGGCAATATCGGGGCCTGGATGGCGATTCGAGCGATCGTTGACCACGATCACCTCCCACTCAGAGCCTAACCCGGCCAAACCAGAGAGCACCCGAGGCAAATGGCCGTGGGCGTTGTAGAAGGGAACGATGACCGAGTAGCGAGGCATCGAGCGGCTACTTATGGACAGGTTCTCAGAACCCTTCCCCGAAGGACGACCCGTGAAGTATCTCCTCGCCTTCGACCAGGGAACCACCAGTTCCCGCGCCATTCTTTTCGACCAAAGCGGGACTATTCAAGGCGTGGCCCAGAAGGAATTTCCCCAGCATTATCCCCAACCGGGTTGGGTTGAACACGACCCCCTCGAGATCTGGTCGTCTCAGCTGAGCGTTGCCACCGAGGTTCTATCTCGCCAGAGTGTGAATGCCGGAGATATCGCCGGCATCGGCATCACCAATCAACGAGAGACGACCGTGGTGTGGGAGCGAGAGTCGGGTCAACCGATCTATCCGGCGATCGTGTGGCAGGACCGAAGAACGGCTGAATTCTGTCGGCGGATGGGTCAAGACCATGGTCCCCTTATCACCGAGAGGACCGGTCTGATCCCTGACGCCTATTTCTCAGCCAGCAAGATCGGCTGGATTCTGGATCACGTGGAGGGAGCCCGAGCGCGAGCCGAGACCGGCCAATTGGCGGCCGGCACCATCGACAGTTGGTTGGTCTTCAAGCTGACCGGGGGCAGACTGCATCTGACCGATGTCTCTAACGCCAGCCGGACCATGCTGTTCAATCTGAAGACTCTTGATTGGGACCAAGAGTTGCTAGAGCTCTTCGGGGTTCCCGCCGCTTTATTGCCAGAGGTGCGTGAGAGCAGCGAGGTCTATGGCGAAACGGAACCCGAACTGCTGGGGAAAGCCATCCCTCTGGCCGGAATCGCTGGTGACCAGCAGTCGGCCCTATTCGGCCAGATGTGCCTGGAGAAGGGGCTGAGTAAGAACACTTACGGAACCGGCTGCTTTATGCTTTTGAACACAGGCTCTGAGCCGCTCCCCTCCAAGAGTCGTCTGCTGACCACGGTGGCCTGGAAGCGTCAGGGTCAGGTTCAATATGCCTTCGAAGGAAGCGTCTTCATCGCCGGTGCGGTGGTCCAATGGCTACGAGACGGCCTCCAGCTGATCCGAAGTGCTCCCGAGGTGGAAGCGTTGGCTTCTAGCGTCGAGGACAACGGCGGAGTTTACCTGGTGCCCGCTTTTGCCGGATTGGGGGCTCCCCATTGGGACCAGTACGCCCGCGGGACTATCGTCGGTCTGACCCGAGGAGCGACGGCCGGTCACATCGCTCGGGCCGCCCTCGAAGGGATAGCCTTTCAGGTTGCCGACGTCCTAGAGGCGATGCGGGCCGACTCTGGTCTCGAACTCAAAGAGCTTCGAGTCGACGGAGGAGCCAGCACCAACAACTTGCTGATGCAGCTCCAGGCCGATATCCTGGGTGTGCCGACAGTCCGTCCCAAGGTCACCGAAACGACAGCTTTGGGGGCCGCCTACTTGGCCGGACTAGCCGTCAACTATTGGAACTCCACCGATGAGTTAGTAGCCCAGTGGGAAGTCGACCGGCGCTTTGAACCGAGTCTCCCTCCCGAGCACGTGGGCAGGATGAAGCAGGCCTGGCAACGAGCCCTGGAGCGCTCGAAAGAATGGGAGGAACAGTGAATCGAGACCAGATGGTCTCCCGCCTGGAGACCGAAAAACATTGGGATATCCTCATCATCGGGGGGGGAGCCACGGGAGTGGGCGCGGCTATCGACGCCGCTTCCCGGGGTCATTCGGTGTTGCTGCTGGAGCAGTCAGACTTTGGCAAAGGCACCAGCAGTCGCAGCACTAAACTTGTTCACGGAGGCGTCCGCTATCTTCAGCAGGGCGATGTGCCCCTGGTGATGGAGGCTCTCAAAGAAAGAGGGTTGATGCGCCAAAACGCTCCTCACCTGGTCCACGATCTGGCCTTTGTGGTGCCCAATTACACCTGGTGGGAAGCTCCCTTCTACGGCATCGGAATGAAAGTTTACGACGCCCTGGCAGGACGCTACGGCTTCGGCAAGAGTCGCTTGCTGAGCAGCCAGGAGACGGTAGAGCGGATTCCGACTATCACAACCGAGGGGTTGCGCGGCGGAGTGCTCTATTACGACGGTCAGTTCGACGATGCCAGAATGCTGGTCAACATGGCCCAGACGGCGGCCGAGAAGGGTGCCAACCTGATAAACTACTGTCGAGTGGTGGGTCTCACTCGCGACCCAGAGCAGTTTGTCGACGGCGTGATCGCCCACGACCTCGAGGACGATAAGGAATTTGAACTGAAAGCTAAAGTGGTGCTCAACTGCACCGGACCGTTCGCCGACGGTGTGAGACGCCTGGACAACCCCGAGGCCAAGCCGATTATCAGCCCTTCCACCGGCGTCCACATTGTTTTGGACAAAGCGTTCTTGCCGCGTCAAACGGCCATTATGGTGCCCCACACGACCGATGGCCGAGTGCTGTTTGCCATCCCCTGGAACGACTGCGTGGTGGTGGGCACGACCGACAATCCGATCGAGGAGGCTTCGCTTGAGCCCCAACCGACCCGCCAGGAGGCCGAGTTCATTCTTGAGAACGCCTACAACTATCTCGAAAAACCCCCTTCCCTGGACGATGTCAAGAGCGTTTTCTCCGGTATTCGCCCTCTCGTCAAAGGAGGCGAAGACAACACCGCCAAGCTCAGTCGGGACCACACCATCACCGTGTCGAAAAGTGGTTTGATCACCATCGCCGGAGGCAAGTGGACAACCTATCGCCACATGGCTGAGGATCTGATCAACAAAGCTGAAATTTTGGGCGGTCTCGACAGCCGGACCTGCGTCACTCGGAATCTTCCCATTCACGGCTACCACCAGGATTCCGGCAAGTTCGGCCGCCTAGCCCACTACGGCAGCGACGCTCCCGCTATCAAAGAGCTTAACGAGCGCCACCCCGAGCCGATCCATCCGGACCTTCCCCCCCGGGAAGGGGAAGTCCGCTGGGCTGCCCGCAACGAAATGGCCAGGACGGTCGACGATGTCCTGGCCCGCCGCACCCGCTGTCTTCTCTTCGACGCCGAGGCCGCCGGCGCAGCCTCGGCCAGAGTGGCCGAGATTCTAGCCGACGAACTGGGACGAGACCAGGACTGGAGCCAGCAACAGACCCAAGCCTTCCGGGAATTGGCCGAGGGTTATCGAGTGGCTGGATTGGCTCAGAAGGTCTAACTCGCCCTCCAAGACCTTCCTCCGTTTGGGCAAGATCAACTTGACCTGGTGGCCCAAAGTCGTGAGAAGAAGGACATGATTGGCAAGCTGTTTCTTCGGTCAGCCCCCTACCAGGGGATGGCACCCATTCTGGCACGGGCTCTTCCCCTCGGCCTCACCAAAGTAGCCCAAGTCTTGAGGGAGTGGTGGCGGCCCAAGCGAAGGGTTTTTGATCCTTCGAACCACTTTCTGCCCATCGATCTCGCCCCCCAAGAGTGGAGTGAGCAGGAAGAGAGCCATCTTCTGGACGCCTTTCTCGACCCACTCGAGACCCAATCCCTGGTGGCCGACTTCGCTCAGACCCGAGAAGGTAATTGCGCCCTAGTAGCCACTATTAAAGCGGCGATGAGAACCTTCGGGAACCGTCTGTTCGCTTCCATCACAAGAAAGGCCGACGGGGGGTTTCAAGTTCGTTTGCGAGACGGCGAAGAAGTTTCTCTCGATCCCGAAGACCTGGCCCGGGCTCGAGATTCGGCCAAACTCAAGGGCCCCGACTCTCCCACCAAAGCGTTCGGACTTTTTGCCTACGCGGTGGCGGCTGCTCGGCGGGCCCAGCTGATGCCGGCAGTCGACCTCAAACTGGGGTTCTCCCAGGGTTGGCTGAGCGATAGGGAGCGCTTTCATCGCGCTCTGGACGACCTTAAGACGGGACCGATACTCAGGGCCGATCGGTGCGGGAACGGCTCAACTTCGAGGGACCTGGTCTCAAAGAAGAAGATGGCTGGTTCTATATCTGATAAAACACCGGACTCACGCAGGCTCACGCCTCCCGCCGAATCGAGAGAAGCTGTCAGAAGTTGTCATGCGTTGCTAGAGTCTCCTCACTAGGATCGGGGCATCCCGGTCTTGGCCGGGCCACTAATGGGAGTTGGTGTAGGGACACCGACTCGAGGGGAATTGGGTATGAAACGTCTTGTCTTGATGGTTCTCGTGGCCATCTTTTTCAGTGGAGCGGCCTGGGCCGATCCCCAGGTGCGAGTTCGCATTCCGCGCATCCAGATCACGATCGGAGATCGGGGCTGTAACGATGGTTACCATCGGCAGCCCTATTACCCCGGGGGTTACTATCCAGCCTATTACCCGCCACAGCGCTATCCAGTCTATCGTGACGACTGTCCTCCGCCCGGCTACCACGGTCGCCGAGGTCGCCGCCGTCATCGGGGCCGCGGCCGATGGAATCGTTGTGACGATTGACGAAGGACGGGCTTAGGAGCGGTCGAAACAAAAGGCGTGAACGCCGCTCTAGCGAACTATCATCGCTATCTCTTTCGCTGGCACAGCCGCAAGTTCTATCCCTTCCGGCTTCGCCTGACAGCGCAGGAAAAGAACTATCTCGAAGTCTGCTTTCGGCTACCGCAAGACTATCGAGAGGTGTCTGAAACCGGCTATCGCGATTTCAGCTACTACACCTACAGTCACCGGGTGGTCGGCGATGAGGTCAACTCTTCCCGCATCGCCTACGGCTCGGTGGCCCATCCCGGTCCCGCTTGGGAGGCGGCCCAGCCAGTCTTGGCCGAACGCCAAATCCCAGTGGCACCTTTTTTTTCGGAAGCTCCTACCTCGCGCTTTTATGGCCTCGGTTGGGACCTGCTCGAGAAGCAGTTCAAAATCTATTTCCGAGTGGTCGAGATGAGCAACCTGCCGGCCGACCTTTCCGCCCTGACCGCCGGACACGACCTATCGCTCTACCGAGCCGAGGGTCTAGTCTCGTTCACCTATACAGAGAATCAACTCAGTGAACGAAAGGTCTATCTCTATCCTGACAACAAGCAACTGCCAGAGGGCGCTAAAGCTGAAGCGATGATGCTCACCGACCGTCGCGGCGCGGTGGCGCAATATGACCTGGCCGCTCCCGACGACTGGGCCCTAAAGCTCAACCCAGCCGGTCAGAAAATTGTCGAGCTTTACTCTCACATCGACGAGCAACTCGATACCATCGCCTATCAAGACCCCGACCACTTCACCCTCTATTTTCCGTAGCGACCGAGGGAACCGAAGAAAACTGTTTACAAAAAAGAAACATAGTTTACGAATTCTTTACGTCTCCTGGGCTTTACCGACCTAGACAACCCACTGGCCCTGTGGGAAACTAGGACTAATAAAGCTCAGATTGGAGACACAACGCAATGTCATTCGGATTCCTTACGGCACTAGGAGTCACCGCAGGGGTCGGTCTCGGAAACAAAATTTTTGGTGGCGGCGGTCCTCGAGCCCCCCGAATGAACCGCGCCCAAAAGGGCCTCATCAAGTCCCAAGCTAAGATCAACGAGGCCATCGCTCATCGGATCAAGCACGGCTCGACCGGTGTCAAGCGTTGTTGTAACAACTTTTTCGGCCGTCTCTTCGGTGGCGGTTGTGGGTGTCTCGGCTCCCGAGCCATCAACGGTGGCGGCGGCGGAAATTTCTTCAGTCGAATGTGGGACAACTTGTTCGGCGGCGGTGGTGGAGTTCACTTGCATCACCATCACCACGGCTCCCAGGGTGGCGGCGTCAATATTTTCACCTAGGTTCGTCTCAAACTCAAACGAAAGGCGGGACCCGGCAGGGTCCCGTTTTTTGTTGACGGAAGGGACCTCTATGGTTGTCCCTATGGAAGATCATAGCCAGGCCTACTTTGTTTGGAAGGAACAAGGCTATCAGCAGGCTTGGTGCTGGCACGTGGACGCCCACCTCGATATCGGGCAAGACGGTCTCGGAGCGGACCGACTAAAAGCCCTGGCGGCTTGCAACCGAATCGAGGAGTTGGACCAGCGAGGCAATTCCTACCTCCCCTGGGGCGGACTCCATTGTGGCAACTATCTCTATCCCGCCATTCTTGAAGGGATCGTGGCTCGCCTTACCTGGGTTATCCCTCCAGACTTACCCACGGAGAGTCTCCTGAATTGGAGTCGAGAGCATCTCGAAGGCTGGTTTGACCTCACTCTTCAGGAATACGCTTCCCTGGAGGAGCGAGAAGGTTGGGTCGAGGGCGAGATCCTCGGGATTCCCTTCGCTCTAGGCACCTTAGACTGTCTCCCTAGACCGGACGAGGAGGTTCTCCTAGACCTGGATCTCGACTACTTTTTGACCGAAGAGGGGGAATTATGGGGAGACTGCGAGCAGTTGAGCGGCCAACTCAAGACCCTTCCCGCAGGGCTGACAACGGTAGCCTATTCGGTCTGTGGAGGCTACACTCCCGACCAGCACCGCAGTTTAGCGGCGCCTTTTCTCAAGAACTGGGAAGGCTACAGAGCCACCGACCTTGATAAAGCGGCCGCCCTGGTTCGCAATCACCATTACCGAGAAGCGATCCCCCTCCTGCGAGGGAGGCTGTCTCAGGAGTTTGTAGAGGCCTATTATCTGCTCGGCACTTGCTATCATCACCTGAAACAGTTCCCCCAGGCGCTGGAATGTTGGAACATCCTCTTAGACAGTGAGCGACTTCCTCCCGACGGAGAAGCCTATCTTGCCGGCCTCTGCGCTGAGCTCCTGTGTCACGACGCCCAACCCGATCAAGCTCTTGAGTTCCTCCAGAGAGCCCAGCGACTGGCTGGAGAAGACTATCGTCTCTACTGGCTAAAAAGTCAGGCCCTGGAGGTGAAGGGGGACCTTCGGACCGCGACCCGCGCTGCTCGAAGAGCCGTTCGCCTAGCCGAAGGGCGCCTCTGCAGCCTCCAGATGCGCTTGGCCCTGGCCCGTCTTTATCGAAGGCAGGGCAAGCACGGTCTAGCTCAGGCAGAAAAACTTCAGGTAGAGAGGATGGATGTGACGGGAGAACTCAGACCACTAACCCTCCTCCGTTAGTAGCCCTTCTTCCCTGGCTTCGTCCAAGATATCACTGAGCTGATTCGTTGCTTCCTGCATCGATAAGCTGGCACGATGAATGGTCCCAAGCCCCTCCCAAATGGTGCGCATTCCTTCAACCAGAGTCTCATCATTTTGGACTTGGAGATACTGAGCCAGAGTCTGAAGGCCTTGAGAAACCTGCTCGATGCCGTCGGTGAACTGAACGGCCACCTCTTGCACATAGGGAAGGTGCTGGGTACGGAACACCTCTTTCATCTCCTCGGGCCAGTCGCTGTCATCGAAGGCCTCAACGGCCACTTCATCGAGGTCTTGGGAGAACTCTTTCAGGTCATTGTCAGCCTCGACCAAGATGGCCTGAAACTCCTCCAACGTGATCTCTTGGACGGCAACAGCATCGCAAGCGTTGAACAGGCGGGCCACGTTCTCGGTCATCTCGAGCTGTTGGCTGTCTTCCAAAGCTGGACCCGAGAAGGCGGTGAAGGTTGACGAGTTAAGCTTGAGGTCTTCGTCCATTCGGGGTAAAGGTTGACCGCACGCCTCGCAGACTTTGTTCTCGGGGGGGTTGGCGCGACCGCAAGCAGGGCAGATGATGTGGCTCTGGTGCTGGGAAGCCGTTTCGTACACTTCGCGGGTGTCGTTGAGTCTAGAGGCGCTCTCGATCAACTTCTCCAGGGCCTGCTCAAGCTGCTCTTTCTCCTTGGAAGGAAGAGCTTCCGCCAACTCTTCCACAGCGGCATCGTGTGCGTCAGCGCTTTCCAGGGTGCGGGGGATCTCTTCTTGCACGAGAGCTGAGTCGATCGGTCGACTGAGCGAACGCTCGAAACCTTCCCAAAAGGAGTCGAGTTGCTCGCAGTAGTCTTCCAGGCAGGATTCTACGACCTCAAGCCCCAGCTCGCCCTCCAACATCTTGCGAACAACTGCGACGACCACATTGGTCGAGGGAATCTTAGTGGGACCTTGGCTGGAGGTTGTGATCAGGTGTTCGACCTTCTCAGCCTCTTGAAGAGCGAGGTCGAAAGCGTCGAGGGGCAGCTTGTAGGCAGCCACGGAATCGAGAGCCTTGAGCTGCTCGAGGCATCCTAGGGTTCTCTCGAAAGCCCTCTGGCAAGCGAATCGACCGGGTAAGGTGGTCGTTTTGACCTCTTCTCCCCGGGCTTTGAGAGTGGTTCCGTAGCTCTCCAGGATCGAGCGCCACTCTTGAGTTCCTATCTGGCCGGCGACGACCGCCTCCGCGTTAAGGAAGATACCGTTCGAAACGGGGGACGGATAGGGCCCGAAAGAGGCGAACTTGTTCGAATACTCCTCGAGGGTCTCCAGCAGATTAGGGATGACCTCGGAGGACTCTTCGTGGCAGACCATGATAGAATGGGTGTCGTAGGCCTCGAGGGCCTGCCGAGCTTCGCCGAGCCAGGCCTGATAACGCTCGAGGGCTTGCAGGAGCCGGCCCTTCACCTCGGCGATATAGGCAAGAAACTCTTCGCCACGAGCTTCGGCCCGCTTGGGAACCTCGGTCAACTCGCGTTCGATGATCGCCTGCTGTTTCTCGACCAGAATCAGAACCTGGGCAGGGTCTCGCCCCCCAATGACAGCAAAAAGCTGGCGTTGGAGCTCTTCGACTGGATTATCTGCTTCAGCTTGCACGATCATTCCTTCGCTACCCTGTTCTTCTCTCGTCTTTGCAACCCTCCGAGCAGGAAGAAACTCGCTCGGGCGACAAACGCGAGAGGATGGACAAGGTTTGGTTGACCCAGCATCTCGACGCCCGCTACGGCAAGACTAGCCGAGAAATCATGCTCTATAACCTGGCTCATGGGACGCGTATTCTGGCTCCCCCCGATGGCTGGGATCGGCTCCGACACTTTGAGAAACCAGCCCCCCTCGAAGGCCACGATCAATGGCTTGAGCGGGCCCACCAGGCCAACATTCTGGTGAGCCGCCAGCCCGAGTTACCCGACTTTGTTCGGCGCCTGAGAGCGAGTCTCTGCCAGTACTTGGGCGAGACCCGCCCGCCCGACAGCCAGGAAGAGCTCCTCCGGTTGGTGGACCGAGCCGAAGAGAAGTTTCGTCAGAAGGACATGCCTAAGCCCTTTCGAGGTAACCCGGAAACGGTCGGCCCCGTGATGCAAAAGCCAGAACGGCTGGTGGCCTTTATGTTTGACCACACTCGGACATTCCTGGAACAGGATCTTTTCGGGGACAGCCAGGGCGTTGACCTCGATCTGGTTCGTCAATTTTTCGCTCGCCCGGCCATGAAGCTTCGCTATGAACAGCAGTTCTGCACGCCCCGCACCACCCAGCTTCGGGCTCAAGTTATTGGCCAGCACGTGAAGTCAGGCGACCGGGTCCTGGTGCTGGGAGATGACGATCTGGTCAGTTTGGCCTTGATCGAGTCCAGAGACGACCTCGATGTCGATGTTCTCGAACTGGATACCGATCTGGTGGCCTTCTTGAAGGAACTCGGGGGAGACCGCTTCACGGTGCTTGAGCACAACCTTCGTCACGGCGTCCCGGAGTCGATGCAGCAGGCCTATGACCTGGTCACCACCGACCCTCCCTACGCCGCTGACGGCATGCGCTTCTTTCTGAGTTGCGCCCGCCAGTCACTGGCCAATAAACCCACCAGCCGGCTCTTTTTGACCACTTTTCCGGGCTTGATCGAGTCACCGGAACGGCTGTGGAGCGATCTCGATGACCTGGGCTTCACCATCGAGAACACTCACAAGCACTTCAGCCGCTACATTTATAACAACACCTATCGGGTCGACCACCTGGCCGCACTTCGCCACCTCGGCTCGCCTCTTCGGCCCTGTTCCGAGTTGCTGGGCTTTCCTTACCTCTACGCCCATTTCTTCGAGTGCTCGGTCAGCTGTTGAGCCGCCGCAAGTTGACTTGAACCGACCTGGCGGGGGGGTGCAAGTCTAGGCGCCGCCATGCCGCAAGTTGACTTGAACCGGGCCTCCCAGGCCGGGGGGGT
>CAYRFU010000089.1:0-5876 GCA_964423525.1 uncultured Burkholderiales bacterium
CCCTGAGCCGGTCGCCCCACCTCCGCCGCCTGAGCCTGAGCCGGTATCCCCACCGGCGCCGGAGCCGGCAGCTCCTGACTACTCGGAGCTTCTTAAAGACGACCCAGAGCCAGAACCGGTGGCTGAGCCAGAGCCCGTCACTCCGGAAGTCAATGTTGAAGACTTATTAGAGAAAGCGATTCTTGCTCAAGTCACGGGCCAAACCTCTGAGGCTAGTGAACTTTTTGCTACCATCATCGACACTGATCCGACCCATTATCAGGCTTATCTGCACTTCGGCAAGTTTGTCCGTTCGCAGGGAGACAAAGACCAGGCGGTCAGTCTCTTGACTGCTGGCAAAACTCTGGCCCAAAGCTCTGGGGACACCAACTTTGCGGAGCAGCTTGAGAAAGAGCTTGAGAGCCTCCAGGAGCCCGCGCCCGAGCCGGCTCCTCAGCCGGTTGTGGCCGAGGACGAGGTCGCCACTCACGAGGTCCAGGACGCTTTTGAGATGGCTTGTGACTTCCTCGAGTTGGGCAAAGCCGATAAAGCCCGACAACGTTTCGAGCGGGTGCTTGAGATGCAGGCCGACCACCCAGGGGCAACCCTCAAGATCGGTGAGACCTATGCCCGAGAAGAGAACTGGCCGGAAGCGGTCACCTGGCTAAAAAAGGCCACCGAATTGGAGCCGAGTGCCAAAGGGATGGCTTTGCTGGCCAACGCCTACGACCAAAGTGGTGACTCGGACGAAGCCCTGGCCACCTACATGGCCGTCTTGGCCCTCTCTCCTGGAGATCAAGAGGCGACCTCTGCGGCTTCTCGACTCTTGACTGGTCAAGTCGAGCAGCTGAGAGCCGAAGGCAAGGACGACGCCGCTTTACTGGCTCAGCTTCAAAACCTTGATCCGGCTGCAGCCGAGGCTTTGGCCCAAGTAGAACAACCAACTGAGGAAGCGGCCGAGGAGGAAGCCCCCGTCGAGGAAGAGGCCCCGGTCGAAGAGGCACCCGTCGAGCAAGCCCCGGCCGAAGAAGAGCCTGAGGAGGAAGAGGCTGGACCGACCCCTCAAGAACAGGCCGAAGGCCATGAGGCGGAAGGCGAGTTCGAGCAGGCTATCGAGATTTGGAAGGGTCTGCTGGAAGACCAGGGTGAGGCTGCTCAGGAGGCTCTCGTTCGGGTCTACTCCAAGTGGGCTAGTCAAATCGAGGCTGACGGAGACTGGGGCAAGGCGGTCGGAACCTATGAGTCTCTCGGCCAACTCGTGCCGGATACCGATAAGGTCTCCCAGGAGAGCCACCGTCTCTACCAAGCCTGGGCCGACCACTTGGTTGCCGAGAGAGACTACGAGAAAGCTCTCGAGACTCTGGGGCGTTCCTCTCAAGATACGCTGGAAGCTCAGGGCGTCATCCGTCAAAAATGGGTCCAGCATCTGGAAGGGGAGGGCGAGTTCGAGGGAGCTCTCAAAGTGCTCGAAGAGTTGCCTGGCCAGGAGGCTGTCAAAGCCGACAAAGTCCGAATCTTTCAAGCCTGGATCGAAAAACTTAGAGGCGAGGAGCGAGCTGAAGCCGCCGAAGCGATCGCTAATCGATTGGCAGAACTCGATCCGGAGGCTGCGTCCGCCTACCTCGACAAGGCTGGACCTCTGCTGGCCGAGGCTAAAGAGAAGTTGGCCGGCGGAGAGTACGAAGAGGCCCTAACTAGCCTCGACCAGCTTCAGGAGGTCGACCCTGAGAACGAGGCTTTGACTCCCACTCGTCTTGAGGTTTTCTTAGGGTGGGCTAGAGCTCAGAAAGAGGCAGGCGAGTTCGAGAAGTCTATCGAGACTTTCGACAAAGCCCTGGCTCTTGACGAGGCTCATCAGGCTGCCGTCCAGGGGATCGAGGAGACCTTCGACGCCTGGGCCAGCTCTGCCGACGGACCGGCTGGCGCCATCGAAGTTTATCGACGCCTGCTTGAGCGAGACAACAATAACGAGAAGGCTAAGGCCGAGATTGCCAAGCTGCGCCGCCAAGAGGCCGAAACTCTCGAGAGTGACGGCGAACTGGAGTTGGCCCTCAAAGTTTTTGAGGAGCTTCATAGCCAGGATGAGTCCCTCAAAGGCGATCTGGTCAGGCTCCATTTGGCTGTGGCTAAGAAGACCCAAGAAGCCGGCCAGGAAGATGCGGCTAAGGAGCATTTTGAGAAAGTGCTCGAGCTTGAACCCGAGCACGAAGAGGCTAAAGCCGCTCTCGCTCCGCCACCAGAACCGGAGCCCGAGCCCGAACCAGAACCCGCTCAGGAGGCTGCTGCTGAAGAGCAAGTCGAAGAAGGTGTCCCTGACGACCCTGACGAGGCCCTCGAGCACTACCGCGAAAGGCTCTTCTCGGATGCGAAAGACAGCCAGGCTCACCGAGGGGTCTACCGTCTCTTAGGCGACCCGAGCAACGCTCGCAAACTGATCGACTTCTACCGCAATATGCAAAAGAAGAACACCGAGGAACCCGCCTATCTCCTGCATCTGGCCCGGGCTTACTGTCACGTCGGAAAAGATACTTTGGCGGTGGTCCAGTTCCGGAAGCTGCTCCAGGGTGACCCACAACCCGAAGTCTACGTAGACTTGGGCACGGCCTATGGTCGACTGAAAAAGACCAGCGAGGCGATAAAAGCCTTCGACAACGCCATTGGAGTCGATGCTGAATACGCTTGCGCCTACGTCGCAAAAGCTCAGGTCCTGGCTCAGGCTGGTGAGAACGACGACGCCGTGGCTGCCGCCGGACAGGGTTTGGGATTGGCTAGCCTTTCGGGCGAAGCCAAGGCGTATTTGGAAGAGCTGAAAGGAAAGTTGGAGGCGGGCGAGACTCCTGACGAAGAGTTCCTGGCCCGAAACGTGTCTTGAGTGAGCTAAGCCAGAAGCTGCCAGAATGGTGCCGCGCGACCGTAGAGGATTTCTTCGAGAACGGCCACCTGACCGAGAAAGACGCCAGTCAGCCTTTGAGCCCGCAACAGACCGAGGAGACCCTCGACGAACTGACAGCCCAGTTTCGCCAGTTGCAGGACCTCGACGAGAGCGAAAGAGACCTGATTCTTGGGGAGGAAGGGGCCCTGGCGCTGGAATTTGGCGGGATGAGTCTTGAAGCCTACTTCGAGGGTGACGAACAGAACGGTTGGGTCTGTTTTACTTTGGGAAGCGGAGACACCGTGACCGTGGCCGTCTCTCGCTTCGGACCTGATTTGGTCGACCTGGTGACCCTCAACAAAGCCTTCGGCGGTGGGGTTCCCCACGCGAGAGCATTGCGGCTTCGAAGGACTGGGGAGGGGAGCTACGCGGAGTTACGTGGCCGAGTGGTAGACCCCTGGGTGGCTCTGTCGCTTTGACGCAGGCAGGAGGATGCTCCTCTAGAACCATCTCCCGATGGCCACCGCGAAGAAGAAGGGGAAGATCCATCCCCGTAATCGTCTCAATCACCTCACCGGCAGTGAATGGATCCGCTTCACCAAGTCCTGGTTCGTAGTCAATCCGCCACCTCGCAGTAGCTCTCAGGTTCAGCACCCAGCTAAGTATCCGGAGGAAGTAGCCGGAGCTTTCGTAGACTTTTTCACGCAACGGGGCCAAACGGTCCTCGATCCTTTCATGGGGGTTGGCTCAAGTTTACTCGCCGCCGCGGAACGAGACCGGTTGGGTGTTGGTATCGAGTTGAATCCAAAGTACTTTGAGCTAGCCCAAACTCACCTGGCTGACTATCCTGACCATTGTCGCTTGTTCCACCACGATGCCGGGGATATCGCGGCCCTGGGACTGGGTCAGGCCGATCTGGTCCTGACTTCCCCGCCCTATTGGGACATGTTGGCTCACAGTCGAGGCAACGTCTTTAGCACCCACAAGAAGCGCCAGAGCGAGGGCCTGGATGTGGTCTATTCCGAGAAGCTCGAGGACCTCGGTAATGAGGCCGATTACTCTCGTTTTCTCTCACGCCTCACCCTGGTCTTCAAAGCGGTGGCTCATCACCTCAAGCCGAAAGGCTACCTGGTGGTGGTGATCCAGAACATGCGCTCCCCGGAAGGACGTATGGTTCCACTGGCCTGGGATCTGGCTCGAGAGCTCGACCGTTTTCTGGTCTTTAAGGGGGAGAAGATTTGGTGTCAGGACAACAAGAAGCTTGGTATTTGGGGCTACCCTTCGGAATTCGTTTCCAATGTCCACCACCACTACTGCCTCATCTTCAAGAAACAGTAGGTTTTAAGCCCGTTGGCCAGAAGGCCTGGCTATGACCCCAAGTTCTATTCGACCTGAAGTGCGCCAGTCCGTGGAGGAAGTGGTCAGGTTGCGTCGCGATCTTCATCAGTTTCCCGAACTTGCTTTTCAAGAGTTCCGAACTTCGAGGGTGGTGGCGGATTTTCTGGGTGAACTGGGTTTGACAGTCCAGACGGGCTTGGCCAAGACGGGGGTTATGACAACCATCGAAGGCTCTCAGCCCGGTCCCACTCTTCTTTTGCGAGCCGATATGGACGCCCTTCCTATCGAAGAGCAGACCGGCTTGCCTTACGCCTCCCAGAACGAGGGGAAAATGCACGCCTGCGGGCACGACGGTCACACGGCCATCCTGCTGGCCACCGCGCGTCACTTAGCCGCTATGAGGGAGCGCCTCAAAGGGAAGGTCCGCTTGATCTTCCAGCCGGCCGAAGAAGGACCGGGTGGTGCCAAACCCATGATCGAGGAGGGGGTTCTGGAGGGGGTGGATGCGGCCATCGGTCTTCATCTTTGGTCCAATCTGCCTATCGGCACAGCCACGGTTTGCGCTGGTCCCATGATGGCGGCGGCCGACGAATTTCGGTTGACCATTCAAGGAACAGGGGGACATGCCGCTCTGCCTCACCAAGGCATCGACCCGATTCTGGTAGGAGCTCATTTGGTGACCGCTTTCCAGTCGATCGTGAGCCGCAATGTTGACCCCCTCGACAGTGCGGCCGTCTCTGTTACTCGTTTTCACGGTGGTCACGCCTACAACGTGATTCCCCACAAGGTGGAGTTGGGAGGAACCGCTCGCACCTTCACCGAGGAGACACAAGCTCGAGTCAAGCAGCGTTTGGAGGACCTGTCTTCCCAGATCGCCCAGGCTTTTGAAGCTCGGGCCGAGTTGGAATACCGCTTCGGCTACCCACCCCTTATCAACGACCCCAAGGTCACCGAACGGGTCGAAAACGTGATGCGTCAGGTGCTCGACCTTCCGGAGTTCCTCCCCGACGCCCGCACCCTTGGGGGTGAGGACATGGCCTACTACCTCAAAGAGGTGCCCGGTTGCTTTTTCTTCCTGGGGGCGGCCAACCCCGACAAGAAGGCTCGTTTCGGCCATCACCATCCCCAGTTCGACATCGACGAAGACGCTTTGCCGTTAGGTATGGAAATTTTCTTGAGACTGGTGGAAGACTATCTTTCTTGACCGTCTACACCTGTGCCGACGATGACCACCTCCATCAGTTTGTCCGGAGTTTCTCGCTCGAGGCTCTAGTCGATCTGCGCCTCGAGACAAAACCCCTCAATCTCTCCATCTACTCGCTCCGGCTGGCTGAGTTGATCCCCGCCGGGACAGACCGACCGAGCTTCACCATCTGGGAAGAGGGTCCCCTACGCGATTACGCGGGCTATATGGCGACCTCTCGCTTTCGTCGGGGAGTGACTCAGCTTCTTGCGCTGGCCAGCCAGAGAAAGACCGTCGTTCTGGGTGAAGACCAGGTCTGGTTTCGCTGTCGGCGGGCTCTTTTGGCAGACTATCTCAAGAGTCGTGGCCATCAGGTTTTTCATCTCCTGGGTCCGGACCAAGTCGAGGCCCATCTCTATACCGCCGCAGCCCTGGCTGGGGATAACTACGGTCGAGTGGTCTTAAGGCTCACCTGACAACGCCATCGCCGGTCGCTACGCCTGC